>JABDDA010000023.1:6218-20022 GCA_013287845.1 Gammaproteobacteria bacterium | reverse complement strand
TCCAAAAACCAATAAGGAGAGTAACGTGTGCTCATTGTTTCAGAAAGTGATGTTCTAAATGCGACTTCAATTCTTTCAATAGCATCATTAATGAGAAGTCTCAGCTCTCTGTCAAAACAATATATTTCCCAAGCATCATCAAATTTTGGTTGATTAGAAGCATTATGATTTCGAATTAGAGATTCCAGATATGATGATAATCTGTGATAGCTAACAGTCTTCAGATGAAAAGATGTTTTTTCCGCGTTTTCAATCAGGATTTGTTTCGAGCGAATTAATTTTAATAACTCACTTATAGAAAGTGCCGATTTTTTATAATTTCTTTCAATAGCCATAAAAAAAATAGCCCACCGTGGTTCGCATTGTTAAGAGGCGTGGCGGGCTTGGTTAAGCAGCATCTTATCTAAGTCCGCCTTCCTGTTCAAGTTATTTCACATTAAATTGCTATTGCGATGATGACGCTGCATCAGTAACATTAATTAATTTTTTTTGTTGGAAGGAATTTAATGCTGTGGGGTTTTTTTGCGGACGACTTTTATGAGTAAGGATTTACTGCTAAAAAAATCCGTTAATTCATGAAAATAAAAAACTAAGGTCGTGCGCAATGTACTTTATTCTAATAAAAATAGCAATTATTTTTATAAAATAATTTCTTCGCATAAAATTTAAAAATAAATTTAGGGTTTAATTTATGAGCATTAAAGAATGTCACGTTTGTAAAATGCCTTCTGAATTTTCAAAACAAGATTTTAATTTGGTTTTTAAGTGTAAACGATGCACTAATTATATTTTCCCCGAAGGAGATATCCCAAGGATTGAAAATAATTTATGGCCTATAGTCAGTAGTTATATTCGAGAACATCAAAATCCCAATAAACCATTTCAATTAACGCAAGATGTTGTTGATAGCATCAGAAAAATTCCTTATCCCCCTGTAGATGAAAAAATTCATAAGCTGATGGCTTGGTTGAAAAAACAAACAGATCATCCTGGTAAATTAATAGAAATTGACACTAGGGATAATGCAATTAACAGTAACATAGAATTAATGGCTATTTGTTATGCAAAAGATAACGTTGAAGTAGATTATTTTTTAAATCATCTAACTGAAACTGGTTTTATAAAAAAAGGCTCCCCAGGTCCAACAAATTCAGTAAGATATTTTATAACTGTAACAGGATTTAACTGGCTAGAGTCTCAAACTAGAAAAATCAATACAGATTTGTGTTTTTGTGCAATGTCGTTTAACGATAACCACAACTATATCTACAATGATTTTATTCAACCAGCAGCAAATAAAGCTGGCTATAGAATAATGAGAGTCGACGAACATCCTCATAATGATGGCATTGTTGATAAAATACTTTCACTCATTCGCCAAAGTAAATTTGTTATTTGCGATCTTACTGGAAATAAAGATGGCGTTTATTACGAAGCTGGATTTGCAAAGGGATTAGAAAAAAATGTTATTTTTACATGTGAAAATGACCATTTTAAAAAAATACATTTCGATATTAGACATTTGAATCTTTTAAAATGGGATAAAAATAATTTAGATGAGGCTATAGAAAAACTTCAATGGAGAATCGAAGGAACAATTGGCCGAGGTTTTTTTCAAACAGATTGAACAAAGTTGACGTTATAGTATTTGAATTAAGTAATGCAATTTTTTTGGAATGTCTTTTTAAAGATTGTTAACATACGTTTGATAATCTGCAACAACTGCATTTAGCATCGCTCGATCTCCTCTTATTTACTTTTCCATCAAATTATCTTAAATAATGATCTTGAAATCATATGATCTATATGTCATAATAAAAAAATAAAATGCATATTAAATTTAAAAGAGCATTAATATGACTTCCACACTACAAAGCAAATTAAAAAAACTTTCTCCCGCTCGTCGTAAGAAAATCAATAAACGAGTAAAAGAATTGATTGCAGAAGAAATGACATTACGTGATTTGAGAAAAGCACTTGATTTAACACAAGCGGACCTTGGTTCTAAATTAAAGATGAATCAAGAAGCTATTTCACGTTTAGAAAGGCGTTCTGACTTATTACTTTCAACATTAATTTCATATGTTAAAGCGATGGGTGGAAAATTAACGATAACTGCAGAATTTCCAAATCGCCCGCCTATAAAAGTAAGCGGTTTTGAGAATATTACCGATTAAGTACATACTCATCTTTTGAACATAGCTTACATCTAACCCTACTTCTCTTTTTCTAATATAAAATCAAGAAGATAACTTCGTTATGTTGACAATACGGCAATTTGCCGTATAATTAGAGTGAAATTAAATGAGGCAATCGCTATGGCACATCCAGCCCCCAAAATGACATCTGACATTGAACGACTCGAAGCTAGAATTAGCTCAGAGAAAAAAGCATTTTTAAAAAATGCGGCTGACTTATCAGAAAAAACCCTGACAGATTTTGTAATCCATGCCGCATATGAAGAGGCTCTTCGCGTAATGCAAGAGCATCAGCAATTACAACAATTACATTTATCTGTTAAAGACAGAGAAGTGTTTATTCATGCATTACTGCACTCACCCGCTCCATCAGAAAAATTATTAGCTGCTGTTAAAAAATATAAAAAGGATATTATTTCTAAATGACAGAAGAGAAAAAACATTCCAAATATATTATTGAACCTCTAGGAAAAAAACATAACAAAGCTGAATTTAACTGTGGTGTTCATGCGTTAGATAATTATCTTCAAATTCAAGCAAGCCAAGACATGAAGAAGAAAGTAGCGGTCACACATGTTTTGACTTTGGAAAATTCTGTACAAGTTTTAGGATATTATACCCTTTCTTCTATTGGAATTGTTCCTGGTGAATTACCTATTGAGGTAGCAAGAAAATTACCACGGTATCCTACGTTACCTGGGGTTTTATTAGGAAGATTGGCACGTGATGAAAATTTTAAAAAAGCTGGTATAGGTTCTTATTTGTTAATTGATGCGATTAAACAGATTCTTAATGTTAGTAATACCATCGGAAATGTTGCTGCTATAGTCGATGCTAAAAATGAAAATGCTATATCATTTTATAAATCTTTTGGGTTTATAGAATTTCCTGACAACAATCGCAGGTTATTCTTGCTGTTAAGCACTATACGGAAATTGAGTTTATAATTAATTGTAAATATTTTAAAAAAGGAATTTTTATGATCGCGCTAAATTTTGAAGGCCAATTACTAATTGATGATAGCAAAATTCAACGTATTGAAATTAAAAAAATCACTATGAATGCACTTCGAGATGCGCTAGTAGCTATTGAACATTTGGATATGGAAGAAGCAAAAGAGAAAATTATTTTCTCATATGAATTAATTAATGATGCTTGTCATTTATCTTTTCTTGCTATTCCAGGGCTAAAACCATTAGTTTTAAATGAATTGTCAGACTCTAACATTCATAATTTTTTGTCACAAGTAAGTGAAAAATTAATGGCCCTTTATTATAAGATGTTCGAACTGGCTCCAGAATTACTTTTTGGTACTAATCTAATAAATCTTCAACTATATAAAATAAAAAAAGAATTGCGCAATAAAATAAAAAAAGAATTGCACAATACTTTGGTAATGCTTATAGATTGTAAAATTATTTAATTTTTTTATTACCCCTATTGCATAAGACATTATTCTGAATCATTTTACGTTTCGCCTGATTACTTATAAATTTCAAAATCAAACTACTCTCATTTCACCGCAACAAATCCTCTCTGAACCAAAATCAATTTCGCGAATCTATCACTATTTTTTATTCACTTGACAATATAACCTTAGAGGTTAATACTATGGAAAACGTAAAATTTAATAAAAATCCCAAATACAATTTAGATAAAATAAAATCTGCTTTTGATTGTATTGATAAACTCAATATGACTGTGTCTGCCATGCAAGGACAATATGAATTAGGCTTTAGCGATCAAGAGGTAGTGGATGCTATTCAAGCATTAACGATAGATGATTTTTATAAATCGATGTTACCGAAACATACTGGATTTTCAGCCTGGCAAGATGTTTACAAAACTATTTATAAGCAAATTGAAATTTATTTGAAATTCCAAATTGATAAACGTGGTGAAATTATTATTTCATTTAAAAAGAGGTAAATATGAAAAAAACAAAAAACGATCATTGTCCTTTTTGTGGAAAAAAAGAATATTATCATCAAGCCAAACCAATGACGTTGCATTATAAAAAGAAAGCCCTCACTGTTGATCAACCCGGGTTTTGGTGTGATGCCTGTGGTGAAGGAGTCATTGGTGGTGAAGATCGTAAAGCGACTCAAAAAAAATTACAGGCATTTCGCTCAAAAGTGGATGGATTACTTTCTCCTGAAGATATTAAATGCATACGAGAAAAATTAAATTTAACTCAACAAAAAGCATCTGGTCTTTTTGGCGGGGGTGTGAATGCATTTAGTCGATATGAGCGAGGAGAAACACCTGTTCCAAAACCATTGAGCCAATTGTTACGAATTTTAGCGGCACATCCTAATTTAATTATTGAATTAAATAATCATGTCTCGAAAATTAATTTTAAAAAATATTTAAAACAATCTATTCGTACTAAAAGAATATAATTTCGAAGCGGGCGTTAAGGATTATTCACACACGTCTGATAATCTGCAGCTACTGCACTTTGCGTTGCGCACCAATAAAAAGGAATCCATTTGTTGGATTTCGTAATCGGTTGGCTGTTCGTGCTGACTGCATAAAATAATTTATATTGATCAGCTGACGCGCCTGTTTTTGTGAGCAATTGCATTCCACTCAGCACGCGGCAATTTTTACAGCTAGGTTGATAGACTTGATTAAAATTATATTCTGCGTTCCATTGATTTAAATTTAAATTATAAAAATACGTATCAAAATTTATTAAAGAAGAATTATGCACTGTGTATTCATAAATTTTATAACCTGGATTATTTCCAAATTGCGGACTGATCGCGGGGACACCATTCACGAGCACGGGTGCTTTTTTTGAAAATAAAACTTGTTGCCAATCTGCATGGAAATGTCCTGCTAATACCGCTGAAATTGCTAATTGATTTGCGAATAATACCGTTTGAAATCGCGGAATATAATTTGATTTCCATGTTTCAATCACCGCAAATGGATTTTGTTTCATGGTGACATAAACATCAACTGCATCAGGAACATGCATCACAATCAATGCTTTTTCGCCTGTTCTTTTTGCAAAAGCTAATTCTGTACTTAAAAAAGCAAGTTGTGCTTTTGCATTCGAATCAACAGTAGAATTATTGGCTGCACGCGTTGAAAAATAATTTGTGTCTAATGCAATTAAATGAAGGCCTTTTCCAACTTCAGCAGAATAATATCCTGTTTGTGAAAAATCTTGCTGAATGGATTGTTGTGCCGTTGGATTTTTTATGAGTGGAGCAAAAATTTTCGCGAGATCAGAATGAAATTGTGTATTCACATCACTTCCATAATCCCCTTCATAAGAATCATTATTTCCGATGACAGGATACACATCAATGTTAGGAAATGTTTTTGCTAATTCACTTGCTAAAAATTCAAATGTTTTTTTCACAAACGATTCATAACCGGATTGTGTTAGATCGCCAGAATAAAGTTGATAATTGTCTTTATAATCATGTCCAAGAAAATCACCGAGAATCACAACAAAATTTATTTTATTAGCAATAGCTTTTTGTTGTAGTTCTGTCATGGTGGATTTAAATAAAATATAACCAGAATCTTTTCCATATGCAGGAATTTGTGAATCGTATGAAGCAAGTGTTGCATTCCATTGTGAGGAAGGCGTTTGTTTTAATACATTAATTACAGGACATGGCACGACATTCTGTATGCACGCATTGAAGGGATTAAAATGGATATCAGAAACGGCCATGAAACGCGATGTGGAGGGTTGCGCGAAAATGATTGTTGAACAAAAAATTAAAAATGAAAATAAAATTGTTTTTGCAGATGTGAACATAAAAATTTTATCCACTGAAATTTTTTATTCGGTCGTCGCAACTTCTTTCATACTCAATCGCACACGGCCTTGCTTATCAATTTCAAGCACTTTCACTTTAACAACTTGTCCTTCGCTCAGTTTGTCGCTGACTTTTGCAACACGTTCATTCGCAATTTGAGAAATGTGAACGAGTCCTTGTTTACCTGGAAGAATACTCACAAACGCACCAAAATCCATGAGTTTCACAACAGTGCCTTCGTAAATTTGTCCGACAACAACATCTGATGTAATTTGTTCAATGCGACGCATTGCTTCTTCACATGCAGCAAGATCCGCTGCAGCAACTCGCACAATACCTTCATCTGTAATATCAATCACTGTCTTCGTCTCTTCGGTTAACGCACGAATCGTCACGCCACCTTTTCCAATCACATCACGAATTTTATCAGAAGGAATTTGCATCGTAAGAATACGTGGTGCATACGCAGACATTTCTGATCGTGGTGCATTTAATGATTTTTGCATAATGCCTAAAATATGAAGACGTCCTTCGCGTGCTTGTTCTAATGCATCGCGCATAATGCCTTCTGTAATTCCATTAATTTTAATATCCATTTGTAATGCAGTGACACCTTCTTGTGTTCCTGCGACTTTAAAATCCATATCGCCTAAATGATCTTCATCACCTAAAATATCGCTTAAAACAGCGTATTTTTCGCCTTCTTTTACTAATCCCATTGCAATACCCGCAACATGGGTGCGTGTCGGAACACCTGCATCCATTAATGCTAAGCTGCTACCGCAAACCGTTGCCATTGAACTTGAACCATTGGATTCTGTAATTTCAGAAACAACGCGTAACACATAAGAAAAACTTTCTTTGGAAGGTAATACAGGACGCACGCCACGTTTTGCTAAATTTCCGTGACCGATTTCACGACGTTTAGGACTGCCAACAATTCCCACTTCGCCAACAGAAAAAGGCGGGAAATTGTAATGCAAAATAAAACTTTCTTTGTACTCGCCTTCTAATGCATCAATGGTTTGTGCATCACGTTCTGTTCCTAATGTTGCAACAACGAGTGCTTGTGTTTCACCACGCGTAAATAATGCGGAACCATGTGTGCGAGGTAACACGCCCACCTCAACAGTAATGGGACGAATTGTTTTTGTATCGCGTCCATCGATGCGAGGCATTCCTTTTAAAATGCGTCCGCGCACAATATTACTTTCAAGATTTCCAAAAATATATTTTACATCTTCTGCAAGGGCTTCTTGATCTTCAATGGTTGGATTATCTGAAATTATTTTTTCGATTGTTTGTTCGCGTAATTCTTCAACAGCATCTTCGCGTTCTGGTTTATCTTGAATTTGATAGGCGCGAGAAAGATTTTCTTCTGCAAAGGCAGCTACTTGTTTTTCTAATGCAGGATCTACTGCGGGAGGTGTCCAATCCCAACTTGGTTTTCCTGCTTCTTTTACTAATTCGTTAATAGCATTAATGACAATTTGCATTTCACGATGTGCAAACATCACTGCGCCTAACATCACAGATTCCGATAATTCTTTTGCTTCTGATTCCACCATTAAAACGGCTTTATCTGTACCTGCAACCACCATATCTAATAAAGAATTTTCTAATTGTGAAAAAGTTGGATTTAATAAATAGGTATTATCTTGATAACCCACACGTGCTGCAGCAATCGGTCCCATGAATGGCATGCCTGTTAATGCAAGTGCTGCAGAGGCACCAATCATCGCAGGAATATCGGGATTCACTTCTGGATTCATTGAAAGAACAGTTGCAATAATTTGTACTTCGAAATTGAAACCTTTTGGAAAAAGTGGACGAATCGGTCTATCAATTAAACGTGATGTGAGTGTTTCTTTTTCACTCGGTTTACTTTCACGTTTAAAATAACCGCCAGGAATTTTACCCGCTGCATACGTTCTTTCTTGATAATTCACAGTGAGTGGAAAAAAATCGCGGCTGACTGTTTTACTTTCTCTGGAAACAGCCGTCACTAAAACAACAGTGTCATCCATATTCACTAATACAGCTGCATCAGCTTGTCGTGCTATTGCACCGGTTTGTAATGTGACGGTGTGGTTACCATAACGAAAACTATTTATCACTGCGGACACGGGGAATACCTTATATTTTTTTAATGGATGAAAAAATTAACCTCGTACGTCAAGTTCTTTCATCAACTTGCGGTACACAGATAAATTTGTTTTTTTGAGATAATTCATTAATCGACGACGCTGACTCACTAAACGTCCTAAACCATAACGAGTGTGAAAATCATGTGTGTGCGCTTTCAAATGCTCTGTTAAATAATTGATACGCGCGCTAATTAAAGCAATTTGAACTTCAGATGAACCCGTATCATTTTTTTTACGGCCATATTTTTTTACAATTTCTGCTGTATCTACGGCGGTTAATGCCATTTTAAAGTCCTCAATCTTATCTATAAAAATTTAGCCGGGTATTGTAGCGGGGAGTGGGGGTTGGACACAAGGGTTTATGGCAGTATTTTATGCCTGGGTCACCAATCGCCGCGGGGCTAAACGCCCATCAGAAAGAATTTCTCCAATCCCTAAAAAATTTTCTTGAAGAAAAAGACGCACCCAGCCTTCTTTTAAGGCATGGGGAATGCGAATCGCTTGTCCTGCTTTTAAATAAAAAGCAGAAGAGGCAGATAATTTTAAAGAAGGAAAATGTTGTGCCGATGTTTCAATCGGTAAAATAATTTTCATTAATTCCGTGCTATTTTGAATTTTTTCTAAGGAAGATAATTCATGCATTTCTTTTTCAGCATACGGCGTCACAGCAACACGATGTAATTGCGTGACGTACGCACCACACCCTAATGCTTCGCCAATATCTTCAGCTAATGTACGAATATAGGTTCCTTTGCTGCAGTGCACTAACAATGAAAGATGATCTTCAGAATAATTTTCTTGCTGCAAAGAATAAATGATTATCGCGCGTGATTTTCTTTCAACTTCAATTCCTTGTCGCGCTAATTGATACAAGGGAACACCACGATGTTTTAGTGCAGAAAACATCGGTGGTATTTGAAAAATTTCCCCTATAAATTTAGGTAAAATTTTATTTATTTTTTCTTGCGAAATATTTTCTGTTGAATTTGTTTCGATGATATCTCCTTCGCCATCACCCGTAGTTGTTTTCATTCCTAAACGAAGTGTGACGCGATAATATTTATCTGACCCTAATAAAAATTGTGAAAACTTTGTTGCTTCACCAAAACAAATCGGCAACATGCCTGTTGCGAGTGGATCTAAATTTCCTGTGTGTCCTGCTTTTTTTGCTGAAAATAAATATTTCACGCGTTGCAAAGCGTCATTCGAAGTTAAGTGTAATGGTTTATTCAGCAAGAGAATGCCGTTGACATTATTTTTCATTTTTTATTTTTTTTAATGCATTATCAATTAAGGAAGAAATATGCGTGCCGCGCACAGAAGAATCATCGTAGAAAAATTTTAAATTTGGTGTCACACGAAGCTTAACAGCTTGCGCTAAAAGGTAACGTAATTCTTTTGTAAATTGATTTAATTCATCCACTGCTTGTTTTGCATTTTCTTCTGGAAGAACACTCACATACACACGCGCATGAGAAAAATCGGGTGAAACTTTCACATCGACAATCGTTACCAATCCAAAACTTTTTGCGATATCTTCATGCTGAATAATATCAGCGAGTGTTGTTTGAACCAGATCAGCAACGCGATCTGTTCTCGCGTATCCTTTTGGCATTGTTATAACTTCCGCTTCACTTCGATTTTTTCAAACACTTCAATTTGATCGCCGGGCTTAATATCATTGTAATTTTTCACACCGATTCCGCATTCCATTCCGCTGCGTACTTCACTCACATCATCTTTAAAACGACGCAGTGATTCTAAATGACCTTCGTAAATCACAATGTTGTTACGCAACACGCGGATAGGGAAATTACGTTTGATCGCACCATCAATTACCATACAGCCAGCAATCGCGCCGATTTTTGAAGAACGAAATACATCGCGTACTTCTGCAAGTCCCATAATTTTTTCGTGAATTTCGGGCGCCATAAATCCACTGAGTGCATTTTTCACTTCATCAATCACTTCGTAAATAATGCTGTGATAATGAAGATCCACGCCTTCTGTTTCAATTAATTTTCGTGCTTCTAAATTTGCACGTACATTAAATCCGATAATAATAGCATCGGATGCAACAGCTAAATTAACATCGGATTCATTAATTCCACCAACACCACCAGAAATAATTCTAACTTTCACTTCACTCGTTGCTAAATCATTCAGTGCTTGTGTTAATGCTTCAGCTGAACCTTGCACATCTGCTTTTAATACAACATTTAAAATGCGCTGGCCTTTTTCATCGCCCATACGTTGAAAAATATTTTCAAGTTTAGCTGCATTTTGTCGCGCTAATTTTACTTCACGGAATTTTCCTTGACGGAAAAGTGCAACTTCACGCGCGCGTCTTTCATCTGACACAATCATAAATTCATCACCGGCATTCGGTGTGCCAGAAAATCCGACGACTTCAACGGGAATAGAAGGACCAGCAGAATCAACGGGTTTTCCATTTTCATCAAACATAGCGCGCACGCGACCGTATTCAAATCCTGCTAAAACAAGGTCACCTTTTCGTAATGTTCCTTGTTGCACTAACATACTTGCAACGGCACCACGTCCTTTATCTAATCGTGATTCAATGACAACACCACGCGCAGGTGAATCAATCACTGCTGTTAATCTTAATACTTCTGCTTGAACTAAAATCGAATCTAATAAATTATCAATGTTCATTCCTGTGCGCGCAGAAATCGGAGAAAAAATTGTTTCACCGCCCCATTCTTCGGGAATTAATTCGTATTTTGCTAATTCATTTTTAACACGATCAGGATCTGCTTCGGGTTTATCCATTTTATTAATCGCAACAATGATAGGAACATTGGCTGCTTTTGCATGTTGAATTGCTTCAACTGTTTGTGGCATCACACCATCATCTGCTGCAACAACAAGAATAACAATGTCAGTTAATTTTGCACCGCGTGCACGCATGGCTGTAAATGCAGCATGACCCGGTGTATCAAGAAATGTAATCACACCTTTTTGTGTTTCAACATGATAAGCACCGATGTGTTGTGTAATTCCACCGGCTTCTGATGATGTCACTTTTGTTCGACGAATATAATCTAATAAAGAAGTTTTTCCGTGATCGACGTGTCCCATGATAGTCACAACCGGTGCACGATGTGTTGCTTCACCTGTTATATCATTTCCTTCTTTTGTTAATGCTTCTTCAATGGCGTATTCACTGGTTAATTTAGGTTTGTGTCCCATTTCTTCTACAACTAACACAGCTGTGTCTTGATCAATCACTTGATTGATTGTCACGATCGCGCCCATTTTCATCATGACTTTAATCACTTCGGATGCTTTCACTGACATTTTTTGCGCGAGATCAGCAACAGAAATAGTTTCTGGAACATTCACTTCATGAATCATCGGTGCTGTTGGTTTTGTGAATGCTTGTACTTGAACTGTTTTACGCGCTCTTGCACCTTTGCGTCGACGTTGTTCAAGAATATTTTCTGCTTCTTCACTGAGTGCAAAATCAAGATGCACACCTTTTCCAATCATTGAATCGTATTGATGAATATCTTCTTCACGGCCTGAACGTATTTTCTTTTTCTTTTTAAGACGTCCTTCTTCATCATCTAAATCAGTATGACGTTTTTCTTTTTGTTTAACTGGTGTAGAAACAGTGGCAGGTTTTGCTTTTTTAGTTTTATCTGCAGGTTGTTTAACAGCGGGCGTTTCGGTTGTTGTCGTTGTTCCATCAACAGAAGTTTCTGGTGTGGTTATCACTTCTTCTGTTAATAAAACAGGTGGTGTTTCTTCAATTAATTGTTCTTGTGGTGCGGGTGTTGCAGCGGATGCATTGGCTTGTGTTTCTGTACGTTTAATGTAAGTGCGTTTTTTTCTGACTTGCACGCTCACTGTTTTGCGCGCACCTTGTGAACCAGCAACTTTTATTTCACTGGTTTTTGCGCGACGCAAAATAATTTTTTCTGGGCCCGCTTCTTTTGCACCGTGATGTTCTTGCAAATAATCTAATAATTTCTTTTTTTCTTTTTCAGTGATGGAATCATTTTCATTACTAACTTCAATACCTGCATTTTTTAATTGCTGAATTAAACGTCCTACTTCAACTTTTACATCGAGCGCAAGATCTTTTACCAGCATGCTGGATTTTTTATTACTCTTAGCCATTTTTATTGTAGGCATTGTTGTCGTCTCTGCTTTCGACATAAGACATCTCCTCGCTCACATCATTCTTCATTAAACCAAGGTTTACGAGCTGTCATAATTAATTGAGCGGCTTTAACTTTATTAAGTCCACCAATTTCTAAAAGATCATCAACCGATTGTTCTGCTAAATCTTCGCGTGTAATAATTCCGTGCTTCGCAAAAATATAAGCAAGATGTCTATCCATTCCTTCCATTGTTAATAAATCTTCCGCGGGTTCTTTTGCAAATACTTGTTCTGCTGCAATGGCTTTTGTGAGTAATGCTGCTTTCGCGCGTTCACGTAAATTTTCAATAAGCTCTTCATCGAATCCATCAATGTCTAGCATTTCTTGAAGAGGAACATACGCAATTTCTTCTAATGTTGTAAATCCTTCTGCTGTTAAGAGTTGTGCGATTTCATCTTCAACACCTAATTTTTCAATAAATAATTGTGCAGTGGTTTGTTCTTCTGCCATCGATTTTTCTTTTGCTTGTTCTTCTGTCATCACATTTAATGTCCATTTTGTTAAATCACTGGCTAAACGAACGTTTTGTCCGTTACGTCCAATAGCTTGAGCTAATTGTTCTGCTTTGACTGCAATATCCATTGTATGACTGTCTTCATCCACAATAATCGAAGCAACTTCAGCAGGTGACATTGCATTAATCACTAATTGCGCTGGATTATCATCCCAAAGAACAATATCAATTCGTTCTCCGCCGAGTTCACCTGACACAGCTTGTACACGTGCACCACGCATTCCCACACATGCACCAATCGGATCAATTCTTCCATCATTCGTTTTCACTGCAATTTTTGCGCGTGAACCAGGATCGCGTGCAGCAGATTTTATTTCAATTAATTCTTCACCAATTTCGGGAACTTCAATTTTAAATAATTCAATTAACATTTCAGGACGTGTGCGACTCACTGACATGAGTGGACCTTTTCCATCACTGCGTACTTCATATAAATAAGCACGCACGCGATCAGAAATGCGCATTGCTTCGTGCGGAATCATTTCACTGCGTTGCAAAATAGCTTCTGCATTATTTCCTAAATCAAGAATGACAAAATCACGTGTGACTTTTTTCACAGTTCCTGTAATGAGTTGCCCAATTCTTTCTTTATAGGCATTCACTACTTGTGCGCGTTCTGCTTCTGAAACTTTTTGAACGATGACTTGCTTAGCTTTTTGTGCTGCAATTCTTCCAAATTCAACCGATTCCATTTTTTCTTCAATGTAATCGCCGACTTTTATTTTTGGATTTTGTGCGCGTGCTTGTGTCAGTGTGAGTCGTGTTAAACCTTCATCACCGCCGCCATCTTCAACTTCTAATTCGTCTGCAGCATCCTCAATCACTGACCAGCGTCGTACTGTTTCGTAATCACCTGTCTTTCGATCGATGGTGACTTTCACATCAATTTCTTGTCCTGCACGTTTTTTTGTTGCTGTTTCTAATGCAGCTTCAATGGCTTGAAAAATAACATCTGCATTAACACCTTTTT
>JABDDA010000023.1:0-6208 GCA_013287845.1 Gammaproteobacteria bacterium | reverse complement strand
GGATACTGCTTCTGCGACTAATAAGATTTCTTTATTCATAATACCTACCCCATGTTTCAGTTCAGCGAATATCAGCTATTGTTTTTGCTTTTTCTATATCAGAAAAAGGTAACGCTACTTCGCCGTTATCAGTTAAAAGAGAAAGAATATTTCCTTCTACACGTAACAAAACACCTACAAAATTGCGTGTATTTTCGATGGGTGTTCGCACACGAACTTTTATTTTCTTACCTATCTGTTTTTGATAATGCGTAAGCTCAAACAAAGGTCTATCGATTCCTGGCGATGAAATTTCGAGAGAATATTGTCCTGCAATAGGATCTTCTACATCTAACATCGCACTCATTTCATAACTCACTTTTGAACAATCATCTAAAGTGATTCCATTCTCACTATCAATGTAAACACGCAAAACAGAATGCCGACCCTGGCGATGTAATTCGCAGCCAACAAATTCATACCCAATGTTATTCACAAGGGAAGAAAGTTTATCTTTCAAATTCATTTCCACTGCGTTCATTCATTGTCACCTAAATAAAAAAACCCCATTCGGGGTTTCTTTTTTTAATTTTTTGGTAGCGGGGGCTGGATTTGAACCAACGACCTTCGGGTTATGAGCCCGACGAGCTACCAGGCTGCTCCACCCCGCAATTAAGAACGGCATTCTATAGAAAAAGGCGGGGGGGTTCAAGGAATAAAGGGGCGAAAAAAAATTTACATTTCATGTTTCACCCTTTCGTGTCCTTGCGGCAACGCTGCGTGACATTACTATTTATTAGCCTGAATATTATATTGGGGCTAAATCATGCAAGAAAAACAATTCTCATTTCAAACACTGGCGAGAACTCTCAGCAAGATTCGAGGAACCTGGTGAAATATTAAATAATTGGAGCTATGCTATTATTTTAGAGATTGATATTGCTGCTAACTTACAGGGAGTAATCACCATGCAACCATTATCCAAAAAGTTTATTTTTCTTACCGCGTTATTAGCTAATTTAGTCGTTGTGCCTCAGTTATCTGTAGCTGATAATCAAAATGCAACTAGTTCTGTAATAGCGAAGGCATCAGATATTAAATTTCACCCTGCTCCTGGATTTCCAAAAGGCGCCCAAATTGTATTACTTCGAGGTGATTTGAGCAAAGCAGAGCCTTATACCATTAGATTTAAATTACCTGATGGGTTTGTAATCCCTGCGCATTGGCATACAACGGATGAAGAAGTGACTGTACTTGCAGGTACGTTGAATGTAGGCATGGGAGATAAAGTAGATAAATCACAATCGACTGCTTTAGCTGCTGGCGGCTATCAAATCGTTCCTGCTATGGCTCATCATTATGTCTGGGCTACTGGCGAAACAGTGATACAACTCGACGGTATGGGTCCTCGTACAACTACATTTGTAAACCCTGAGGAATGGACAGCTATGATTAAAAAGAGCAATCAATAAGTTTGCTGGTTGGATTGCTATTTTGTTAAGGATGCTAAAATGAGAATAATTCAATTTAAAAAATGGTTATTTACTTTATTGGTTTTATTACCTGTAGTGTCGATTGCTGCTGTACCGTCGTGGAAAATCGTGCCAAATGAAAGTAGCCTATCTTTTACTGCGACTCAGAATGGCGCTCCTGTCACTGGCAAGTTTACAAATTTCTCTGGTGAAATTAATTTTGATCCAAATCAACTTAGCGAGAGTCATGTAAAAATCATAGTTGATATGGGTTCACTCACTGATCTTTATAATCAATTATCAGATACACTTAAAGCACCGGAATGGTTCAACATAAAGCTCTTCCCTCAAGCTATCTTCCAATCAAACGGATTTATTAAGACGGGTGATAAGACTTTTCAGGCCAAAGGTAATCTTACTATGCGTGATAAAACACTTCCTATCACACTGACATTTACTCAAGAAGAATATAGCCCGACCAAAGCCCGCATGAAAGGAAGCACAACAATTAAACGCACCGCATTCGGTGTTGGCCAAGGGGAATGGGCTGATACGAAGGCTGTAAAAGATGATGTACAAGTAGATTTCATCATAACAGGAGTAAAGAAATAATCTCTGCAAAGTAAGGAATAAAAGGGTGAAAAAAAATTTACATTATTTTTACCTAGGGCCGCGGGCGCAAAGAGCGCGCCCTTAACCCTGAACTAAGCTGAAAATCCATGGATTTTCAGCTGTCAAACTTCGGTCTGTAGATTGCAAAATTATTTTTATTCAGAAGCGATTTTATCGATCACTTTCGCTAATTCACTCTGATCAATTTGTCCTGGAATAAACGCAATTCCTTTTGGATCTGGAGTTGCATCTTTCACAATAGACGCTTTCGCAACAAAGAATGCAGGGGTTCCGATGAGAGATAAATTTTGTGCTAACTCAATATTATCTTTCACTTGTTTTTTAATCGCTGCACTTTCAGCATCTGCTTTTAATTTATCAACATCTAATCCGACTGCTTTTGCAGTGGAATAAATAACATCTTCAGATAAACGTTGGCTCGCTGCGATAAGTGCTTTATGAAATTCAAAATATTTTCCTTGTAAGTTTGCTGCTAATGCAGTGCGCGCTGCTAATTCTGAAACAGGCCCACGAATAGGAAATTCTTTAAAAACGACTTTCAATTGCGAATTAGATTTTACAAGTGCTTCAACAACAGGTGTCATCGCAACACAGTGCGGACATTGATAATCAAAAAATTCTGTCATCACAACTGTACCTTTTGTATTTCCAACAGAAGGATCAGTCGCTTGTCCAAAAATTTGAGGAACATATTTAGTCACGGTTTCTTGGGTTTTTTGAATACTTTTTTTAGCTTGTTCGATTTGTTTTTGTTGCAATCCTTGCACAGCTTGCACAATGACTTCTGGATTTTGCATTAAATAATTTTTTACGACTTCTTCAATTTGTGCTTTTTGCGTTGGACTCACATTGGCAGAGTAACAAACCACCGCACCTAACATGCCGAGTGTTGCTAATACAATACTTCCTAAAATTCGATTTATTTTCACGATTTTTTCTCCTTAATAAATAGTGCGACTCACAGTAAGATACTGATTAAAATAAGTCAAGTTGACAGTGTACACCCTTTCGGTAACCATCTAGAAATAAAACTCAAGGATGATGTGTATGATGAAATCACAGGTTGAATCAACCTTATTAAAAGAATTCGGGAAAAAAGAAGGCGCGCGATTATGGGATCAATATCGCGATTCTTTTTCTACCAATTATTATGAAGAATGCACTCTCACTCAGCTTGTCGATGATTTAATTCGAATTGAAAAATTATCTGAAAAAAATTCTTTAGATATTTTAATTTACCAAACAGACACGCTTCGATTACGAGTTTATCAATTTGGAAAATTAATTCCTTTATCTGATTTACTGCCTATTTTAGAAAATATGAATTTGCGCACGCTGGAAGAACATCCTTATCAAATCACACCAAAAAATAATGCAATGATTAACATTAATGATTTTAGTGTGGTGTACCAAAATCCAAATCTATTTGATTTAAAAAAAGTAAAAGATTTATTTGATGATGCCTTTAAACAAATTTGCAATGGCTCAATTGAAAATGATGGATTTAATAAATTAGTGTTAGGCGCAGAATTAACTGCGCGAGAAATTATTATTTTGCGCGCGTATGCGAAATATTTACGTCAAACCGGTTTTATTTTCAGTCAATCTTCGATTGAAGAAGCCCTAGCTGCGCATGTAGATATTGCGCGCTTACTTGTTAATTTTTTTATTGTGAAGTTTTCGTTGCAACGGAAAAAATCAGAAAGTATTGATGTGATTGAAACAACTATTTTGAAATTACTCGAGTCGGTGACCAGTTTAGATGAAGATAGAATATTGCGTCGTTTTTTATTGTTAATGAAAGCGACATTACGCACGAATTATTTTCAATTAATCTCTGATCATCAATCTAAATCTTATTTATCTTTTAAATTTTTATCGAGCGCCGTTCCTGAATTACCGTTACCGCATCCTTTGTATGAAATTTCTGTGTATTCACCCCAATTTGAAGGAATTCATTTGCGTCACGCAAAAGTCGCGCGCGGTGGAATTCGTTGGTCTGATCGTCGTGAAGATTTCCGCACAGAAATTTTAAGCTTAATGAAAGCGCAAGTCGTAAAAAAATTCTATTATTGTTCCTTCCGGCGCGAAAGGCGGTTTTGTTTTAAAAAATGCAACGAATAAAAAAGAAGAAGTGATTGCGTGTTATCAATCATTTATTCGCGGATTATTAGATTTAACAGATAATTTAAAAAATGGAAATCCCATTCATCCTGAAAATACAGTTTGCTATGACGATTTTGATATTTATTTTGTTGTGGCTGCAGATAAAGGAACCGCATCCTTTTCAGATATTGCTAATGCGCTTTCGAAAGAATATCAATTTTGGTTAGGTGATGCATTTGCATCAGGTGGATCAGCAGGCTATGACCATAAAAAAATGGGAATCACTGCGCGCGGTGCGTGGGAATCCATTAAGCGACACTTTTGTGAATTAGAAATAAATATTTTAGAAAAAGAGTTTACGGTTATTGGTATTGGCGACATGAGTGGCGATGTATTTGGGAATGGAATGCTTTACACAAAAAATATTAAATTAATAGCTGCATTTGATCATCGACATATTTTTATTGATCCGAATCCTGATACATCAAAAACATTTGATGAACGAAAACGATTATTTAATTTACCCACTTCTTCCTGGGAAAATTTCAATCCAAAATTAATTTCTGCGGGCGGTGGTGTTTTTAAAAGAACGACAAAATCCATTTCACTTTCTTCTGAAATAAAAAAAGCACTGAACATTTCAGATAACACCCTCACGCCGAACGATTTAATTAAAGCAATTTTAAAAGCACCGGTTGATTTACTTTATAATGGTGGAATTGGAACATATGTGAAATCCAGCGAAGAACATCACGCTGATGTCGGGGATAAAACAAATGAATTTTGTCGCATTAATGGAAATGAATTACGTTGTCGTGTTGTCGGCGAAGGTGGAAATTTAGGTTTCACACAATTAGGCCGCATTGAATATGCATTGAACGGTGGGCTCATTAATACCGATTCAATTGATAATTCTGCGGGCGTTGATTGTTCTGATCATGAAGTGAATATGAAAATTTTATTAGGCACTATGCCTGAAAAAATTCGAAATCCACTCATGAAAAAAATGACGAATGAAGTAGCTGCATTAGTGCTGCAAGATAATTATCAGCAAGCATTGGGTATTAGTTTTGCTGCAAAAATTGTGTCGAAACGTTTTAATATGTTAATGGATTACATGAATTATCTTGAAACAGTTGCTCATGTGGATCGTGCTGTTGAATTTCTTCCCAGTAATAAAAAATTATTAGAACGAAAATCAGTGAATCAAGGACTCACACGTCCTGAGCTTGCGATTTTATTTGCGTATACAAAAATCTATATTAAAAGTGAAATTTTAAAATCAGATTTACCTGAAGATCCTTATTTGAAAAAAATGATTGTAAATGCATTTCCCGCAAGTTTACAAAAAAAATTTTACGATACGATGTTAAATCATCGTTTACATCGTGAAATTATTGCAACACAAATTACCAATCGACTTGTGAATGAAATGGGAATTTTATTTGTTTACATGTTGCAAACAGAAACGAATGCGAATGTCAGTGAAATTATTCGAAGCTATATTGTATCTTCACATGTTTTTGAAGTGCCTTATTTGCAGCAACTCATTTTATCACTTGATTTTAAAATTCCTGTAGAATTGCAATATGATTTACTTTTTCATTTGAGATATTTAATTGGTTTAGCAACGCGGTGGTTCTCGAAAAAAGAAAGATTAAAAGGAAATTTAGGCGATATTATTGAGCATTACTCAAAAGCAATAAAACCTCTTTTAACTATGATCCCTGAACTCATGTCAGGTGTCACACAACAATATATGCAGTCACTCACTGATCAATTTATAAAAGCAGGATTGCCGAATACACTTGCGCAACGCATTGCAGAATCACGCGCAAGCTATACCGCATTAAATGTGATTGAAGTTGCAATGCAAAATAAATTTGATTTGAAAAAAACGGCAAAAATTTATTTTCATGTCGGAGGAAAATTTAATTTAGTGTGGTTCCGCGATCAAATTGCGAATGATCAATTAGAAACACATTGGAACACACTTGCACGTTTAGCATTGCGTGATG
>JABDDA010000022.1 GCA_013287845.1 Gammaproteobacteria bacterium | reverse complement strand
CTGCTTTATTCCACATACTGTTCAAAATTTAATGACAGACAAAGAAGAAAATGATTCTAATTTTAATAAACGATTAAAAACAGTATTAGAAACCGATGCGAAACTTAAAACTGAATTTGAAAGTCTCGGATATAGATTGAAAGACATTAAAAATAATCGATGCTGCTAAAGCAAGCACACGCTGGCACAACAGATTAACGTAATTGTTCTTCCAACTTCTCACTCAACTCAATTAATTTCCCATGAAAAAAATGACTCGTATTTTCCATGCGAATGATTTTTGGTTTTACATTACATTTTTCTGCCCATTCAAATACAGCTAATGGCGAAACAATTTCATCTGCTTCACCTTGCACTAAAATCCAAGGGACAGGAATTTCAAATCCAAAATTAAAATTTTCAACTGCAGGCGCGACAAGAATTAATTTTTTTACAGCTAATTTTTTTGCGGCTTGTAATGCAACAAATGAACCAAAAGAAAATCCAGCTATCCATAATTCATCTTGCGGACGTTCTGTTTGAACCCATTTTGCAATCGCACACGCATCTTCTGTTTCACCAAATCCTTCTGAATATTTTCCTTCACTTTTTTCTACACCACGAAAATTAAACCGCACAGTGTGGCAACCTAAATGATCAAATGTTTTTGCGAGTGTCGTCACCACTTTATTATTCATTGTTCCGCCGAATAAAGGATGTGGATGACAAATGATGACTGTAATATTTTTTTTATTTTCTTTCGGTGACGTTGCAAACGATTCTAAATTTCCCACAGGCCCCGAAATAAAAAAATTTTCATTCATAATCTATACTTATTTTGGAGTAAATTTTGGAGATGCAACAGGTGCACTTGAACCTGATATCCATCTGGATACCGCAAAAAGACTGAAGGCAGTTACCAATCCTGTTGCTAATGCCACCACCCCCCATTTTTTATGTAACGCTTCATCATGTTCTAAATTTTTATTAAGAACTTTTTTTAACGATGTGACAAAACGATTGATGTGTGTGAATTTCGTATAACCATAATGCGCAGTCATGCGCAAAATATTAGGAGGCCTTGAATCGATTTCAAATCCAGCTTCTTTTAATTTTTCTTCAATGACTCGAACATCTACATTATTTTTGACACGCACAGCAATAGTCGCACCACGTTGTTTAGGATCGAGTGGAGTAATAATTTCTATTATTTTATCGCCTAAATGATGTTGCAATTGCATAATAAGATAACGCGTTAAACATTCCGATTTATTAAAACATTTATCAAAACCAATTTTTCCAAATTCAGATAAAAAAACTTGTGCAGGATGAAGTGCTAATGGTGGTGGATTACTTGTTCTAAATGCAGTTGCACCTGCTTTTTTCTCCATGATGGATGCATCATAGGAATTAATTTTTTGAAATACTTGATTTGGATCAGCTCCTTTCCATCCTCGTATAGGTGGATAATTTTTTAAATCCACATTTCTATTCACATAAATACCCAATGAACTTCCTGCGGGACCGCTTAAATGTTTATACGCACAACCCACTGCAGCAGTAATAGGCATCGATTCTAGATTGACAGGTCTGTTACCAACAGTGTGTGCTAAATCAAGAATCACTTTAATATTATTTTTCTTGATAATGTCACCTACTGCTTCAAAAATTTTATCTAACTCCAAACGTTGTCCGGTATTAAACACAATATCAGATAAACAAATCATTTGAATTGTGTCAGCATTATCTTTAATCGCTTTAATAATATCTTCTGTACGATATAAACCATTTTTTTTATCCGCTGCTTCAATTTTTATGATTTCGCTTTCAGGTGTGGGTTCTTTTTTCGTTCCATTAAAACATTCATGATTCTTTGCACTTTGAATTTCACGTTCCAACACAGATGCCACAACCGCTTGATCAGAAAAAAATTCTCCTTCTAATGTCAGTATTTTAGATTTTCCCGATTGCCAATCTTTTTTTGTTGGAGAAAAAAATGTTTCTACCACTGTACCAAAATTGTGTGACAAGCCGCTCGGCATAAAACAAAATTCATGCTCTTCTTTAAAACCAAGTAATTGTTTCGCGCCATTCAAACTCTCTTTCTCTCTATCACAATCAAACCAATGACCACTTTGTTTACCTTTAGGATGTGAATCAGGAAAATGACCTGCATGAAGTTTTTGTTGTAAATCAAGCGTTCGATTTATTTCTTGTCTAACAGGATTAAAAAGAGGGCCGAGTGAATGTCCTGCAAAAGGAATAAGTTTTTCATCTATCTCAAACATTTTATATGTGTAACCTAATGGATCATGTTGATCGAGCTCTTCTGCTATTTCGAACGATAGATGATCAGGATTTTTTTTTAATTCTTGCATGAATTTATCTGGATCAGTGAGCAATAATTTTGTGAGTGCTGATAATGGCAATGACATGAAACATCTCCTCTATTAAAATAGAATTTATAAAAATGTAATTAACTCAATATTTTTTTCAAAAATAATCCTGTGTAAGATGTCGGATGTTCCGCAACTTCTTCCGGCGTTCCTGTTGCAACAACACGTCCACCTTTATTTCCACCTTCCGGCCCCAAATCAATAATCCAATCCGCTGTTTTAACCACATCTAAATTATGTTCGATGATGACAATTGTATTTCCATCTTCACGTAATCGTCGTAACACATTCAACAGCTGATCAATATCATGAAAATGCAATCCCGTTGTCGGTTCATCTAAAATATAAAGTGTTTGTCCTGTATCACGTCGTGATAATTCTTTTGAAAGTTTTACGCGTTGTGCTTCACCACCGGATAATGTTGTTGCACTTTGGCCTAATGAAATATAGGACAAACCAACATCCATTAATGTTTGTAATTTTTTTGCAGCGGATGGAATGGCATCAAAAAATATTCGCGCATCTTCCACTGTCATATCTAACACTTGATGAATATTTTTTCCTTTGTAATGAATTTCTAATGTTTCGCGATTGTAACGTTTACCTTGACACACATCACACATCACATACACGTCAGCTAAAAAATGCATTTCAACTTTTATTACACCATCACCTTGGCATGATTCACATCGTCCACCTTTCACATTAAAACTAAAACGTCCTGCTTGATAACCACGCGAACGCGCTTCTTGTGTGCCTGCAAATAAATCACGAATGATTGTAAATAATCCTGTATACGTTGCAGGATTTGATCGCGGTGTACGACCAATGGGGCTTTGATCAATTTCAACGACTTTATCTAAATATTCTAATCCTTCAATATTTTCATGCGCAGCCGGTTCACGCAGTGACGCCCCATTTAATACGCGTGCAGCAATGGGTGCGAGTGTGTCATTAATTAATGTGGATTTTCCTGAACCAGAAACACCTGTGATACACGTCATTAATCCAATCGGAATTGAAACATTTATTTTTCGTAAATTATTTCCAGCTGCACCTTCTAAAAAAATAATTTTATCTTTTTTAAATGGCAATCTTTTTTCAGGAATTTTTATACTTTTTTTGCCAGATAAATATTGTCCCGTTAAAGAATTAGGATTTTTCATGACACTTTGCGGTGTACCTTCAGCTACAATTTCTCCACCGTGCACACCGGCACCTGGACCTAAATCTAAAACATAATCTGCACTGCGAATCGCATCTTCATCATGTTCAACTACAATCACAGTATTTCCAATATCACGCAATTGATGCAATGTTTTTAATAAACGTTCGTTATCACGTTGATGTAATCCGATCGAGGGTTCATCTAAAATGTACATGACACCCACTAATCCCGCACCAATTTGACTGGCGAGTCGAATACGTTGTGCTTCACCGCCTGATAATGTTTCTGCACTGCGATCTAAACTTAAATAATCTAATCCGACATTCACTAAAAAATTTAATCGACTGATTAATTCCTTCAAAATTTTTGCAGCTATTTCTCCACGCGCGCCCGTCAATTTTACATTTTCAAAAAATGATTTTGCATTTTCAATGGGAAGTGAAACGAGTTCAGATAATGTTTTATTTTGAAAATAAACATAACGTGCTGCTTTACACAAACGCGTTCCTTCACACACATCACACGGAACAACCGATAAATATTTACTAAGTTCTTCGCGTACCATTTCTGATTCTGTTTCGCGATAACGTCTTTCCATATTTGGAATCACACCTTCGAAGGGTGTGGTGCGTGAATAACTTTTTCCTTCTTCATTTTCATATTTAAATTTTATTAAATCATTATTACTTCCATACATTAAAACATCGCGCACACGTTGCGATAATTTTGAATAGGATTTTGTAAGATCAAAATCATAATGTCGTGCTAAACATTCCAACATTTGAAAATAATACGAATACCGTTTGTCCCAACCACGAATCGCACCATCCGTTAAACTTAATTTTTCATTCACAATCATTTTTGAATCGAAATGTTGTTTCACGCCTAAACCATCACACGCTGCACATGCGCCAATGGGGCTGTTAAAAGAAAATAAACGCGGGGAAAGTTCTGAAATATTATATCCACATTCTGGACAAGAAAATTTTGCAGAAAAAATTAATTCCGCACGTTTAGGTTCATCAATAAAACCTACACACGCTAAATCATCCGCTAAACGTAATGCCGTTTCGAATGATTCTGCTAAACGTAATCGAATATCTTCACGTACTTTTAACCGATCAATCACAATTTCAATCGTATGTTTTTTTCGTAAATCTAATGCGGGTAACTGATCGAATTCAACCATTTTTCCATCGATACGTGCACGCACATAACCTTGTGCACGAAAACTTTTTAATAAATCAATGTGCTCACCTTTTCGTTCACGCACAACCGGTGCAAGAATCATTATTTTTGTATCTTCAGGTAATGCAAGAACAGCATCGACCATTTGTGTAATCGTTTGTGCTTCTAAAACAGTTTGATGATCAGGACAACGTGGCTGCCCCACTTTCGCAAATAATAATCTTAAGTAATCATAAATTTCTGTGATTGTTCCGACTGTTGAACGTGGATTATGTGAAGTGGATTTTTGTTCGATAGAAATAGCTGGAGATAATCCTTCAATATGATCCACATCGGGTTTTTCCATCACCGATAAAAATTGTCGCGCGTACGAAGATAATGATTCGACATAACGCCGTTGACCTTCTGCATATAACGTATCAAATGCTAAAGACGATTTTCCTGATCCTGATAAACCCGTAATCACAATTAATTTATCTCGCGGAAAATTAATATTTAAATTTTTTAAATTATGTGTGCGGGCGCCGCGAATTTGAATTTCTTTCATAAAGGGTTTCGTAAATTTGAAAACCGGCTATTATAGGCTCTTTTCAGAAAAATTGCAGAACATAAAATGAATACCATTGAATTCCGCGCGATTTGGACCCTTTCTAGCATCATGGCATTACGCATGCTGGGATTGTTCATGATTTTGCCTGTTTTTTCCGTATATGCATCACAGCTAGCGGGGGCAACGCCTGTGTTAGTTGGAATTGCATTAGGGATTTATGGATTAACACAGTGTGTCTTTCAAATTCCTTTTGGTTTTTTATCGGATTATGTTGGTCGAAAAAAAATCATCGCGTTCGGTTTAATTATTTTTGCGATAGGAAGCGCCATTGCTGCATTATCTGATACTATTTCTTGGATTATTTTGGGACGTGCGTTGCAAGGCACTGGTGCTATTGGCAGCACCATTATGGCATTGATGTCAGATCTCACGAGCGCTGCTGAACGCACAAAAGCGATGGCAATTGCAGGCATCACGATTGGGTTATCCTTTTCTCTTGCGATGTTAATCGGTCCTTTATTAACGATTGGGTTGAGTACGCAGGGATTATTTTGGGTGGCTGTATTCTTGAGTGGTGTGGCGATGGTGATATTGATTACACTCGTACCCAATTGCGAGCGAGACCGAGCCGCGCGCAATAACGAAAATAATATTTTCACCCTTTTAAAAAATCCAACTTTAATTCACTTAAACATCAGCATTCTTTTATTACATGCGATTTTTACCGCGAGTTTTGTGGTATTACCGATGAGTTTGCAATCATTACTACCTTCTTCACAACAATGGAAACTCTATTTACCTGTCTTATTGATCGCATTTTCATTTACACTTCCATTAATAATTTTTGCTGAAAAAAAACAATGCGTGAAATTATTTTTTATCAGCGCCATTTTTATTTTAGGTTTTTCTGAAATTTTATTTTGGTTTTTTTCTAAAAATTTCTTGCTTTCTGCTGTGGGTTTATTACTATTCTTCACTGCGTTTTCTATCTTAGAAGCATTTCTTCCTTCCCTTGTTTCCAAAATCGCGCCCAAAAATCGCAAAGGTACAGCACTTGGAATTTATTCCAGCGCGCAATTTTTAGGAATTTTTTTGGGCGGAGGATTAGGCGGTTGGCTGCACGGAAAATTTGGATTAACCCATGTTTATTTATTCTGTGTTGTGCTTGCATTCAGCTGGATAATGATTGCTTTTCAGATAAAAAACCCCCAACATCAATCACCAGAAAATGATACAGGAGACCCTTCCCATGGCTAGAGGCGTAAACAAAGTAATTCTTATTGGTAATTTAGGTAAAGATCCTGAAGTGCGTTATTCTCCCAGCGGCGTTGCTGTTGCGAATATGACACTGGCCACTTCAGAAACGTGGAAAGATAAACAAACCGGCGAAAATCAAGAACGCACAGAATGGCATCGCATTGTGATGTTCGCGCGTTTAGGTGAAGTTGCCGGAGAATATTTACGCAAAGGTTCTAAAATTTATGTGGAAGGACGTTTGCAAACACGTAAATGGCAAGATAAAAGCGGACAAGATCGTTACACCACAGAAATTATTGCAGATAGCATGCAAATGTTAGATAGCAAAGGCGGTAACAATGCTTCGATGGATTCTTCTTCTGCACCTGCTGCAGAAAAATCTGAAAGTGCACCTGCTGCTGCGCCAGCGACTGCAGAAACATTTGATGATGATATTCCATTTTAATGATTCAAACGATCCTCGCAAAAAACCCGCAACCTTGGACAGTACATTCTGTACTCACCCAAGGTTATGGGAATATTCTTTGGCAAACAGATAAATCAGCTTGCGTGGTTGTATCAAATTATTATTTCTTAGAAGGTCCTTTTGAAATATCTCTCGCAGAAAAATTAGCTGAACACATTCGTCACGATGCGATTATTACATCGAGTAACAAAGCATGGCATGATTATCTCATTCAAAAAAATAATTGTTTAAAACGAATCACACGTCGGTTATATATTTGGAACAATCATCCTGAAAAGTTAGCTCCTTATTTATCTCAAACAAAATACGTGATTAAAAATATCAGCGAAAAAGAAGCTGAAAAAATGCTTCAAAAAGAATGGTCCAAAGATGTTTTTAATTCTTATGAAGGAATCGATGATTTTTTACAACGCGGATTTGGATTTTGCATCACAGAAAAAGAAAAAATTATTTCTGCGTGTTTGTCTTTTTCGCATTCTGATTATGGAATAGAAGTTGAAATCGACACAGATCCTGATTATCAAAAAAAAGGATTAGCAAAAATAGTCGCTGCTTATTTTGTGAATGAAGCACTGAAACGTGAATTAAAACCATTATGGGATGCTTCGAATAGTGCTTCAGCTAAAATTGCTGAAGCGCTGGGATTTAATTTTATTTCGGAATATGAAGCGTTGTGGTGGGAGTAACACTGACTTCTCCGTACTCCAAAAATATTTTCTCTCCCTGCTGATTTTCAAAAATTAACGCCCCATCTTCTCGAATGCCCAATGCAATTCCCGAAAAATTTTCCATCGGCATCTGCACATTAATTTTTTTCTGGTAAAGAAAATCACACGCGCGCCATTCATCAATAAACGATAATAAATCACTCATCTCAAACGCGGGCAAATCAGATAATAATTGATTTAATAAAATTCCAATAAAATGATTTCGCTGAACGGGCTGACCTATCATCTCGTGCAGATCAATCCATGAAGAATCTTTTTCAGGAAAAAATAAATTCACACCTATCCCAATCACAACAGCGTGATGATGATCACGCGTGACATTTTCTAATAAAATGCCTGCTAATTTTCGCGATGAAAATAAAATATCATTCGGCCATTTCAATTGAATTCCTGCAGCAACACCGTATTTTTTCAATGCGCGAGCAACAATCACCGCCACCGCTAAACTTAAACTCGATAAATTTTTTTGTGCGTGCGGAAAATTCCACAGCAGCGAACAATATACATTTTGCGCGTGCGGTGAAATCCATTGTTTACCTTGACGTCCACGTCCTGCCGTTTGTGTTTCAGCTAAACAAATAGTGCCTGAAACAGCCCCTTTTTTTGCTTGCTGCATTAAATACGAATTGGTTGAATCGATCGAGTCAAAAATTTCTATTTTTTTTAATCGAGAAAAAAATGCGGGCTCAATGAAAGATTCAATTTTTTTTGCGTCTAATAATTCATTCATAATCTATTGCTAAATTTATCAAAAATGGTTTAATAGTCCCTATTGTTTACACTTGGAAGGAACCAACAGAATGAATACTGCCTTACTCCTGGTTGAAATTCAAAATGATTATTTTCCTGAAGGACGCATGCCTTTAGAAAAAAGCACTGAAGCCAGTCAAAAAGCCCAAGAAATTTTACAAGTTTTTCGCGCAAAACACTTACCTATTTTTCATCTTCAACATGTTTCCACACAACCTGATGCCATTCATTTTTTACCTTGCACAAAAGGCGTGGAATTTAATGCGAATGTTCAACCATTGAAAACCGAAACGATTATTAAAAAACATTATCCGAATAGTTTTAAAGATACCGGTTTATTAAATCATTTAATTAAAAATCAAATTAATCATCTTGTGATTGCAGGGATGATGACACACATGAGTATCGATGCGACGGTGCGCGCTGCATATGATTTAGGTTTTACGTGCACGGTGTTACATGATGCGTGCGCAACAAAAAATTTAGATTTTAATAGCCTCGTGATTCCCGCTCAAAATGTGCATCATTCGTTTATTGCTGCATTACAGCCACTTTATGCAAGTACACTTTCTGTAAAAGATTTTTTACAGAATTCGCGAAATAAAATGGCGGTGGATGCTTAGAACGTTGTCATGCCAGCCGAGCGCTTTTTGCGAGAGGGGCAGCATCCAACTTTTAATTATTAAAGTCACTGGATGCCAGCTAAAAGCACGCTGGCATGACAAAGTCTCTGGATGCCACCTCTCGCAAAAAACGCTCGGCTGGCATGACAAACACTAAAAATTACTGTTTTCTATCTTAATAGATAATGTCGGAATAAATCTTTCTGCTTCAGCTGAACTACTTGAAGAACTCGAAGAAGATGAACTCGCAACACTTTTTGGTTGAGCCGCCGCATAAAGCCCCGCCCCTGAAACAGTCGCGGGTTGTGACGGAGAAATTTTTCTTTTTTTATTTTTAGGATGAGGAACAGCAAAACCATCAACTATTCCGAGAGGATTGTTATTATTTTCTTCGTATTTTCGTTTATGATTCATTATTTTTTTTGCTTCTTTTTCTGCAGCTTCACTTGTTTCTAATCTTTCAATTTTCTCAGCCAACTCACAAATAGCAGCCAGCCATTCATGCACCCCTTCTTGTAATTCACACTCATCTTCATTTTGAGGAAAAATAATTTTTTTCCCATACATCTCTTCAAAATATTCAATTGATTTTATTGTGTTAGGATCTTGCTTCAGAACTCTTTCATTATAAGTCTCCTGACATTTTTCAAGATCTTCCCATGCTTCATAGAGTTCTTTTTTTATTTTAGCCACGCTTTCTCTCACTGCATTTTTTGCTGCTTTTTGATTAGAAAATTCAAATTTTTTATCTCTGCTTTGCATGCTATTTTCCTCGTTTTATTTTATGATAGCGCCTATTTTACTGCATAAACCTTAAGTAAATATTAAGAGTGGCCATGACCCCTAAAAAATTTCAGCAAGCGATTCTAAAGTGGTTTGATTCTCATGGTCGAAAAGACTTGCCCTGGCAAGAAAATAAAACTCCTTATCGCGTGTGGGTATCTGAAATTATGTTGCAGCAAACGCAAGTCAGCACGGTTATCCCTTATTTTAAGCGTTTTATGCAGCAATTCCCGACCATTCAATCGTTAGCTGAAGCAGAAGAAAATGAAGTGCTGCATCTTTGGACAGGATTAGGTTATTACAGCCGCGCACGAAATTTACATCGCACTGCACAAAAAATTATTAATGAATTCGAAGGAATTTTCCCCGACACAGTCGAGCAATTAGAAACCTGCCCCGGCATTGGTCGATCCACAGCGGGCGCCATTATTTCTATCGCATTTCAAAAAAAGGCTGCCATTTTAGATGGCAATGTAAAACGTGTTCTCGCACGTTTTCTTGCCATCGATGAATGGCCTGGTAAAAAAAATGTTGAAGAACAATTATGGAAATTTGTAGAAAAATATACACCCGATAAACGTACAGCTGATTACACACAAGCGATTATGGATTTAGGTGCAACACTTTGCACGCGCACACAGCCACAATGTGAACAATGTCCTTTGCAAAAAAATTGTCGCGCGCGTGAATTAAATTTAGAAAAAAAATTACCACTCGCAAAACCACGCACTGAATTACCTGTAAAACAAAAAACATTTTTAATTTTTTTAAATCAAGATAAGCATGTTCTACTAGAACAAAAACCTGCAGCTGGCATTTGGGGAAATTTATGGAGTTTTCCTGAAGTCGATGGAAAAATTTCATCTCAAGAAATTAAAAAAATCAGCCGACAAAAATTTTTATTGGATGTGAAATCTATTCAAGAAGAAAAATTATTTCGTCACACATTCAGTCATTTTCATTTAGATATTATTCCTGTGATTTTATCTGTAGAAAAACAACGCGCAAAAATTAATTCGCGTGATACACATATTTGGTATTCACTCACTCAACCGAAAAAAATTGGATTACCTGCACCGATTAAAAAAATATTGGAGAAATTATCTTATGCCACGCACGATTTTTTGTGAAAAATTAAAAAAAGAAGCGGAAGGATTTGATCAAGCACCCTATCCGGGTGAATTAGGCCAGCGCATTTTTCAGCATATTTCTAAAGAAGCGTGGCAGCTGTGGCTTTCGCATCAAACGATGTTAATTAATGAATATCGTCTCAGCATGCTTGATCCCAAAGCGCGCACTTTTCTTGCAAAAGAAATGGAGAATTTTTTATTTGGAAATGGAAGTGAAAAGCCGGCGGGATTTGTACCCCAGAAATAGCTTGACTGCCTTACTTTCAATCGGTTTAATAGCGAGTTTTCATCATCAAACAGATCGGCCAGGTAGCTCAGTCGGTAGAGCGGAGGACTGAAAATCCTTGTGTCGGCAGTTCGATTCTGCCCCTGGCCACCATGAATCCAATTTATTTTTAATTCGTCTTCCAAAACGATCGTGACATATTTGATCTTTTTCCTGGAGGATGAAATTGACATTTGTCAATTTGCAACTCCAACATTATGGTCTATAACGGAAGACGAAATGTGCGTATGCCAATTTTTAACTCCGGACACAAATTGGAATAAGATTTTCCGTCACTTTTGTTTTCTTTTCTAAGCATGTTTTTTATCTAGTACGTTAAATCACGAATTTTGTCTAATGCAAATTGCGAAGCGATTTGCATTAGACAAAATTCATTAACGTACTAGATTATTTCACTACTCTCACTGGACTCAACACGCGCTTACAAGAAGTTCCGGCAACTTCACAATCTGCAGCGGTTGCAGCACGTTCTTGAATATCAAGCCACTGATAGCCTTTTTTTCCTTGAAGAAAACTCATTCGATGAGATCCTGAAAATCTTTTTTGCTTATGCCCCCGTCGCATCAATCCTGCTTTTGCATGATCTTCGGGATGCACCGTCGCATCTTTTTGAATTTGTGTTTCTACTGCATCTAATATTTCAGCCTCTTTACCTAAATGTTTATCGCGATCTAAATGCAAATAAGTCCCCGAATGACATCCTTTCAATGCGTGATAAGCATTTCTTACTTTCACTTCGACTACATTTTCTTTTTTTACACTTACTTCCCGAACAGAAACAGGTGACGGCAATTGATTCGAAATAATTGCATGAGAAGAAGCAGGTGATTTTTCATCTGTAGAAGATTTTTCAGATGCAGTCTTTTCTTTTTTACGTTGAATTAAAAAATCAATAAAAGAATCGTCATGAAAATTTTCTTTACTAAAAAACATTTCTTCTGATTTTTCTTGTTCCATTTTAATAAAATCTTTGCTTGACTGAACATCAAAATGACGAATATTAAAATTATTTTTTGCTTTAATTATCATTCCTGCAGCAACCAGCACGAGTGCAACAGCACTAACTATTCTTCCACCCATCCCAAGTACTCCATCCGCCCCTGCTTTTGATATTGCTGAAAGATCAGAAAGTTTTCGATAAAGAAAAGCATGATGAATAACTGGAGCAACAAAATAAGGAAAAACAAAAGCAATAAAAAGTGAAAAAATTATTTTTTCCCAATGATCCATCGCATTTAAAAATGGAAGTGCGAAACGCAACAGATATTCAGACCATGCATATTGCGCTGATGCTTTTTGTTCTAACTCCGCCCATAAACGACCACAGCGCTGAATAGCAGGATGTGTCTTATTTTTATATATTTCATTCATGCAATCCACGCCGTCTTCTTTCATCTTTCCTAAAAGGAATTTAACGGGCTTAGCGCTTCTCATTCGACTACTTTCTAAAATAATTTTTTCAAAATAAGCATGAATCGTTTCATCTTTAACGCGAACAATAAATTGATAAAATTCTTCTTTGAGAGTCTCCTTCACTTCATTCACAGGAAACTTATTGGCACAACTTTTAGAGAGTAACTTTTGACATTCGCTTTTATTCAATTCACTTTCCAAGAAACCTTTTATTGTTGCGTCAACAATCTCAGGAGGAGCACCGTATAACGACATTCTTATTTTTAAAATACGATTAAGAATTTCAAATAGAAAATTCGTATCTGAATTTTTTATGAAAACAATAGGTGTCAATTTATTTTTATTTTTATTTTTATTTTTTCCTTTTTTAACAGTTGAAAGATTGCGTTGAACGACACATTCCGTCGCAGGATAGTTTTCTTTAGAATATTTTTTATTTCTATTTAAGAAAAAATGAAGGCTATTTTCAGCTAAATCTGGAGTGAATTCTTCTTCAAACAAATCGCCAAAAGAACGCATATTTTTCATTTCGCGACGCGCGCTAATTAATTTGGGAATCCATACGATAGAACCTATTATTCCCCCACTTAACAGACTGAGAGGTAATAATTTTATACTATGATTTGGAAGTAAATATTTCCAAAAAGAGCTGCCTATATTAGTCAACAAAGTAAGAATTCCTATCCCTATCACAAAAATTGAAAATAGAAATCCCGACACAGCTTGAACATAGGTGATGTTATGCCAAATATTAATGAGATACTGAAATCGCGTTTGTTTTCTTTCAAGTATCTGCGTGAATCGATGCAATGAATCACCATAAGAAATTAAAAATTTCCTTTTATCTTCACTATCACTTCTTGACCCATGCGCACTCATATCGATTAAAAATTTTTTTGCTTTTCCAACACCTCTCGTCGCAATTTTTATTGAAATAGTCTCCTCTAACCATTGCTTAACCCTATCATCGTCTATTGTTGTGATGAGTTTACAAAATTCTTCTTTAAGATAATTTTTAGGAATATTTTTTATATGATGTTGAATAAAATCCAATTCTCGTTCAATAAAAATTTCTATTTGTTGACGGATGATTTCATGAGGCTGACCATACAGTGCTGCTCTGAAAAGAAAAATTCGCATTAGAACGGCATATAAAAAACATTTGCTTTTCTCTGCAGAAAGCATATCGGGAGTAAATTCTTTTGGGTTCTCTTTACTATCTTTCACAACCACCTCATTTAATTATTTTTATCTGTATTTTAATTAATTTCATGACAGATAATTATTTCACTACCCTCACCGGACTCAACACACGCTTGCACGTCGTTCCTGCAAATTCAGAATCGGAAGCCATTGCAGAACGCTCTCGCACTGCAATGCATTGGCGTCCTTTGCTTCCTTGAAGAAATTTCATTCGATAAGGTTCTTCAAATTTTTTCTGCTTGGCACCGTTTCGAATTAATCCTAAATGTTTATGATCTTCTGGATGAATAGCGCGATCATGATTAATTTGCGTTTCCACCGCATCTAACAAATCAGGCTCTTGATTCAAATGTTTATCACGGTCTAAATGAAAATAAGTTCCTGTGTTACATTTTTCTAATTTGTAATAAGCATTTCTTTCTTTCACTGCAACTGTCTGAGGAGCTAATTGTTTATAAACAGATGCATCAGAAGATGCTTTATCTGAGAGTGATGCAGGAACAGGAACTTCAACTTCTGGTTTAATTAATGAATGAATAAAAGGATATTCACGAAAATCTTTTATTTTTTTATTGAAAAAAAACTGATAGAAATGGCTTTGAAAAATAAAATCAAAATTTTCGTCAGACAAAATATTAAAATAATTAATTTTATCTTTTAGTTTTATTAAACCACTGATGAACACTAACGCAACCCCACCCCATTTGAGTAGCGTGTCCATCATCATGTCAGAGCGATCAATAAATTTTTCTATTGGTTTCATTTCTTCTTTTGATAAAAATAAAACATACCTAAGTGGCGTCAATACAACATAGGTCAGTGATGAAAAAAAAGCGACACAATATGAAATTAAAAGAAGTCCTACTGCCATTAAAAAAATATTGCTAGACGATGGAAGCTGATTCATCAAACGTATCACTGTTTCATGTTTTGTTTTTTTCTCAACTGTCAAACGTTCTAATTGATCCCAACAAAAAATATAACGCTGAGTCCCTGGATCTGAAGGACTTGTCTGGAAAAAATTTCGAAGAATACCTAACCCGTCTTCCCGCATATTTTCTAAAAGTTTTCTGACGGGCTGAACACCTTTTGCTGCAATATTAGTTGAAATAATTCCTTCAAAACATTGCCGAATGGGCTCATCTTCAATATGTATGACAAACTGATAAAATTCTTCCTTAAGACTCGCACTCACTTCACTCACGTTAAATTTTTTATGAAGAATATTAAAAAGTAATTTTTGATATTCAACAAATTGGTTTTCTAAAAAATAATTTACTATGTGTGACACTCTCTCAGGAGGAGCGCCGTACAAAGCCATTCTTACCTTTAAAATACGATTAAGAATTTCAGATAAAAAATGAGTATTGGCGTCTTTGATAAAAACAGCCGGGGTGAATTTTTTTTGACTGTCTTTCTTTTTGCTATCTTTACTGTCTTCTGTCGTCATCTCGTTTTCTCAGTTATTTTAGTAAGGGTATTTTAAAGCAGAAACCTTAAGAAAATCTTAAAAAAACCTCATTTTTTAAGATTTTCTTAAGGTTCATTCGATATACTATTTCCCGCTCAATGCACTATTCAATAAAAAAACGAGAGAGAAAAATGCAAAGTACCACTGATATTTCAACCCCAACAGCTAGCGAAGAAGTGTCTTCTCGACTCAATAGCACTCATTTTTTAGCACAAACTTGTTTTTTTACTGAATTTAAAACAAAAAGTGGCTCAGAAAAAATGGGGCACTATGGAACCGTCTATCTAGGACGGATCAATAATATTTTTGTTGCAGCCAAAGGTTTCAAAACATCATCTATTTTTATAAAAGAAACAGAAGTCGTCTTGGCATTAGATTCACCTTACATTCCTGCTCCATTAGCGACTTGTTTTGATCCTTATTATTTAATCAGTGAATGGGTTGATGGAGGAAATCTTGAAGATTTCTTAAAATCTCACAAACAAGATACTTGGCTACAAATAGGAATAGCATTAGATACTTGCCATGCTGTTAAATATTTACATGATCATGGCTGGATTCATCGCGATATTAAACCTGCCAACATATTACTTACCCAAGCAGGGCGCGCAAAACTGACTGACTTTAATCTCTCTGAAAAAAATGATGGAAAAGAAAAAGATTCCTGTGGCTCGCCTATGCATATGGCGCCCGAGCTTTTTACTACAGAAAAAATTTCAGGTGATTTAACTTCTTGTGATATTTATTCAATCGGCATCGTATTGTGGGCAATGGTATTATCGCACAATACGTTAAAAGAACAGCCATCAGATGTAGCTGAGAAACTCATGGGGTCGCTCAAACCTGTCGAAGAGAAATTTTCTTTTCATCATAAAGAGGGCGACATTCGTAGAGCAATAGAACAGAGTCTTTCTACTTTAGAAGAAAAAAATAACCCTAAAATAAAAATGTTAGGAAATTTTATTTTATTATGTACACATCCTAAGCCTTTAGAGCGATGCACTCTCGCATTATTAATAACCACACTTGAAGAATATATCCGAGAAAACACATATGAAACAAGCTGGATGAGACAATATCTCGCACCTCCTCCGAAAGTTATTCACAAAGGATTTAAAACAAAGATTGATGACTCTTCTTATGCTTGGGTTGGAAAAAAATTAATGAAAGTAGAAAAAGAAAATTCCCCTCCTGTACTCTGCGATGCAAAAGACGTTCAACCTCAAATAAAATATGCTAATTTAAATCAGCAAGCTTGCTTATTCTATTCACAGAAATTGTATGCAAGCGCTTTCAAAATGCATCACGCTCATCTCATTCATCAAGTCACAAACGTACAAAGAGATTCTGCGATATTAATTGCAGAATATGCTGCGATGGTTCCGAAATAAAATTTAATTTTGTATGATATGTCATCCTAAATAAAACGAGAGAGAAAAAATGAATAGCGCAGGTTCAAAAAAAGATGGGAAAATAAAAGCGCCACCGCGTTTAACAGAAGAATATCGTTTGGCGCAAACACATTCGGCTGATCAATTTAAACGAGGAAGAAGGATCGCACAAACAGAGGGATCCACTGTTTATCGCGCAACTTTAGAAGGCTTTCCTGTTGCTTTAAAAGAATTGAAATGTTCACGTTCTTTTTTAATGAAAGAAACAATTTCTCTTTTACAATTTAATTCATCTTATACACCTGTTGTCTATGCTGTTTGTTATGATCCACCGTGTTTAGTCAGCGAATTATTTGAAAAAGATCTTTGGGATTTGTTACGAGATTCACCGCCACTCAGCTGGGTCTATCGAATAGGTATGTCACTGGATACATGTAATGCAGTCAACGTTGCGCATAATAAAAATAAACTACACAGAGATATTAAAACCGCAAATTTATTTTGCACTGCAAGCTACAGAGTAAAAATCGGTGATTTTGAAACAATGATATCCGCTGATTCTGTTGAGACAGGAGCTGTTGCAACATCACACGATCATACCGCACCTGAATTATTTTCTGAAAAAAGTTTGCAAGGTTCTTATGCGGCAGAAATTTATGCGATTGGTATTGTGATGTGGGCAATTGCATTACAAGATACAAAGAAATATCTTAACTATTTCAACTTTGCAAATAAAAATCCAGATACCATTGCAGGAAATTGCGTCAATGGAAATATTCACAAAATAATAACTCAGAGTGTTAAAGAATTAAAATCTGAACACAAAAATCCTGAAATGGATATACTCGGAAAATTAATTTTAGAATGCATTCACCCTAATCCATCATCGCGCCCAAATCTCAATTATTTGATTGATCAATTGCGATCATTAATGATGTTCATGCGCAATGAAAAAGAAAAAGATATTAGAAAAATGTATCTTGAACAACCTCCTGAAGCACCTGCCTGTGTTCATTTTCAAAAACCTTTGACTGAATCTTCTTATGTTTGGATTGAAAAAGAATTAGCAGATGCATTCAACATCACAGTGGATGCTGAAGAACTCATTCGATTAAAACAAAAAGGTCGTAAAGATGAAAAAATAATAAGAGAATTAATTGCGCTTTATGTTATTGCACCTATCGACATGAAAGAGGCGTTGAATTCCAATCTAAAAAAATCGGAAAATAATAGAATTATTTCATCTGTAGTAAAAACTTTTTTTGATTCTAAAAAAATATCTGATTTTAGACGTCAGCGAATAAAAATGTCTAAATGCGCGGGCGATAGCGATGTCACTCTGATTCAAAAGTCTTGTTTTTTTTATTCCGATGGTAAGTATTTAAAATCGACGCAGTATTATCATCGATATCGTGAAAGAAAAATTTTCCGCACAACAGGTTTGCCAGAAAATGCTACGGCGTTAATTGAAGATTATTCTACGGGGCCGGTAGAGAAAAACACTGCAGGTAAAATAAAATGAAAACCTCAACCACACTCATTCTACCGACGCGATTAACAGAAACGCATTATTTAGCTGAAACACATTCGTTTAATGAATTAAAAGATATGAAAGAAATTGGAAAAGGGGGTTCAGGAACGGTGTATTCTGCCACATTAAATGGCCATCCTGTTGCTGTAAAAGTGGAACACATTGAATGCGTAATGGCGGAAACACAGACTCTTTTACGATTAAATTCATCTTATGTTCCTGCTACTGTAGCTGTTTGTTATGATGTTCCTCCTCCTTTTTCTTCTGCTCATAATAATTCAGCATGTTTAGTAACTGAATTGGTATCGTGTTCTTCTATGATACCTGATCACTCTACAGTAACGCTTTGGGCTCGATTAGCTTATCCCGCACCACTTGAGTGGGGTTATCGAGTGGGCATTGCATTAGATCTTTGTCGTGCAGTAAAAAGCGTGCATGGTGCCAAACAAATACATCGAGATCTTAAAACAAGTAATTTAATGTTAGATGAAAATTATCGAATAAAACTTATTGATTTCGGTACTGCACTGCCGTCTGATTTTAAAGGAGTGGAAGATTCTGATGCTAGCTATCATTACACTACACCTGAAGTATTTTCTAATAAAAAAAGTTCTACCGCTTCTGATATTTATGCGATTGGAATTATATTATTCGAATTAGTATTAAAAAATCCTAAAAAATTTTTAGAGATTTTTACATTTGATGCTAAAACAAATAATGACAGGGAAACGATCAAGAAAAATTGTTTAAATGGAGAAGTGCGTAAAGCAATAATAAAGAATATTACTGAAATAAAAGAAGCAGAATTAAAAAAACCAACGGATAAAGGCTTACCTCTTATCCACTTTGATCCCAATCAAGAAGCAATCGGTCTTTTTGATGAATTAATTTTACAATGCATTGATCCTGATCCTACAAAACGCTGCGATATCGATACCTTAATTAGTAATTTTGAATGCTGGTTACTCTATTATGCTTCACCAAAAGTGAAAAAAACTTATTCTCAGCCGTTGCCTGAAACAGTATGCAGCAAGCCTTCCACATTTGTTCCAACAGAATTTTCTTATGGTTGGATTGCAAAAAAATTAAATGCGTTAGTAGAATCTCCAGAATTTTTAGCTGAGACAGATAAGAGAAAAAATGAAGAAGCACCTTCTTTTCAAGCCTCCGACACGCGTGTTTCAATCATTAATCGTGCTTGTTTATTTTATTCAAATGGATCTTATCGAAATTCTTTCAAAACATTTGCGATTTATCTGGCTTATTTAATTCATGAGATAACAAGAATGAAAATGAATTTCACTTCATTGATAGGGGAATATGTTTCTAGCATGCCAGCGGTGAGAAAAAAATAAAATTAGAATTTACAACTTGCGGGTGATGGAATAGCGCAATAATTTTCGATGTGCAGAATATCATATTTTAGGCTGTAATAAATTGATTAATGATAGCTGCGAGTTCATCTGGAAATTGATAAATCATCGCATGCCCACCTTCTTTCCAGCGATACATTGTCGCATGTTTAAACGTACGAGCGAGGATGACACTATTTTCAGGAGGAATCACAATATCGGATTCACCATTTAAAATTAAAACAGGTAAATTTATTTTTTTAATTTTATTTGCAGTGGCATCATCTTCTACCCATTGCAATACAAAATGTTTTTGTGCTGCCATAATTTTTTCGGGTTCAATTTCTTTGTAATCATTAGGAAGAAATCGATCTGTGATGAGTGCGTATGACATGCGTGTTTGCCATTGCGGTGGAAAAAAATATTTCGAACCGATCATGTAGCGGCCGACTTGATTCGTTGGCATGTTTAACATTGCATTTTCAACGCGTATATCAGGGCGGATG
>JABDDA010000021.1 GCA_013287845.1 Gammaproteobacteria bacterium | reverse complement strand
CGCTAACATTCTTTTTAAATTATTTTGCGCGATTGCTAATAAATTTCCAAAAAACATTGAGAGCAATGAAATCACAACTAACACTTGTTCCCATTGCACTTGTACACTTGGAAATGCTTGCACTAAAATTCGAAACACAATGGCGAGGGCTGCGATTTTCGGTGCGCTTGCAATAAATAATGTCACACTCGTGGGTGCGCCGGTATACACATCCGGCACCCACATATGAAATGGCACTGCCCCTAATTTAAAAAGTAATCCGCACAAAATAAAAATAAGTCCTAATAAAATAATACTTTGTTGTGGTAACACGACATGTAATTTTTGTGTTAATTCTGGAATGAAAATAGTTCCTGTTACACCATACACCATTGAAATCCCATACAATAACATTCCTGAAGCTAACGCACCGGTCACAAAATATTTTATTGCTGCTTCACTGCCAACAGTGGAATCTTTATTTAATGCAACCATCGCATATAAAGGTAACGATAATAATTCCAATCCCAAATAAATGGTTAAAAAACTATTTCCTGATGCCATGATAAACATGCCTAAAATAGAAAATAATCCCAACACATAATATTCACCGCGCAAAATCGAGCGATCGCGAATGTAATCACGCGCGTAAATAAATGCAAATACACTCATCACTAATACAAACATTTTTACTAACAGTGCGAGTGAATCAAAAATATAATGTCCATCAAATGTAATCATACTTTGATTAAAATTTTTATATTGGAATAACACAATTAAAAAAGTGGCGATTAAAGAAAATTGCGTTAATACATAACTCAGCGAACGAAAACGTTCTTTGAAAAAAACATCGGCTAATAAAGTAATGCATGTCATCGTTAACAGAAAAATTTCGGGTGATGCGAGATTAAAGTTCATAATAAAAAATCCACAATATTAAAAATAAAATATAAAGACACTGGACGCCACCTCTCGCAAAAAACGCTCGGCTGGCATGACAAACATTACACTCCCACCAAACTCACCGATAACAAATATCCAATCGATGCATGTAAAATATTTAAAATAAATGCGGGATAAAGTCCAACAAAAAATACGCCGATAGCAAGCAGCGTATAATTTGTTTTTTCAATCCATGTTAAATCACGAAAACCTTCGACATATTGGTTGGCAACAGGACCAAAGAAAATACGTTTATACATCCATAATGTATACGCTGCAGCTAACACAAGTGTTGTCATTGCAAGCAGTGCAACCCAAAAATGTGCGTAGAAAGAACTTAACATCACCATGAATTCACCAACGAATCCCGCCGTTCCTGGCAATCCTACATTCGACATCGCAAACAACATAAAAAACGCTGCAAAAACAGGCATTTTATGCGCGATACCGCCGTAATCTTTTATTAATCGACTGTGATTATAAAAACGATCCGCTAAAATTCCGACACCTAAGAACATCGCGCCTGAGCCAAATGCGTGTGAAATCATTTGTACGACCGCACCTTCAATACTTAAATACGCGTAATGATAATTTCCTGTATCACGCATAATGTCATACACCATAAAACATCCGAGTGTTGCAAATCCCATGTGCGCAATCGAAGAATACGCAATTAATTTTTTCATATCCGTTTGTACAATCGCAACTAATCCAATGTACACAATTGCAATTAAAGAAAGCGCAATCATGACCCAATCTAATTGCTGCGCAGCGAGTGGTGCAATCGGCATACTAAAACGTAAAAATCCGTAAATACCTAACTTCAGCATTAATGCAGCTAACACAACAGAACCACCTGACGGTGCTTCAGTATGCGCATCCGGCAACCAGGTATGCACAGGCCACATGGGAACTTTCACAGCAAACGCAAGCAAGAAAGCTAAAAATAATAAAATTTGCATATTAAGTGGAAGATGTAATCCATAAAATTTTTGAATTTCAAATGTTCCTGTCACGCGATATAAATATAACAATGCAACCAACATTAAAATGGAACCTAAAAAAGTATATAAGAAAAATTTAATGGATGCGTAAGATCGATTTGCACTGCCCCACATTCCAATACTGAGATACATTGGAATTAACATTCCTTCCCAAAATACATAAAATAAAATCGCATCGAGTGCAGCAAACACACCGACCATCATTCCTTGCATCACTAAAAATGCAGCCATGTATTGTGACAAACGTTTTTTAATTGCTTCACATCCCGCAAGAATCACTAACAATCCAGTAAAGTTAGTTAAAATAATCATCGAAAGTGAAATACCATCCACACCTAATGAATAATGAATTTGATAAGCAGAAATCCATAATTTATTTTCTTGAAATTGCATATGATACGTACTCGTATCAAATCCAAGATAAAGAGGAATGCATAATAATAATGTGATAATGGTGACAGCAGGTGCAATTCGTTTCGCCCATTTTTCATCCGTCATTAAAATAATCATTGCACCTAACACAGGCAACCAAATTAAAATACTTAATAACGGTAATGATGAAAACATAAAATTAACGTCCTAACAAAGTCCAACTTAAAAATATTGCGAGCCCTAACACCATCGCTAACGCATAATGATAAATAAATCCTGTTTGCACGTGACGTGACACACGTGCAAACCATTGAATGAGTTTCGCGCAACCATTCACGATATAACCATCGATGAATTTTAAATCACCGATGTCATATAAAAATTCGCCAAGTCGTCTGAAACCCCGCACAAAAATAATTTGATTGAAATCATCAAATCCATATTTACGTATCATGACAGAATAAAAAAATGCGAAATGTTTTTTTAAATTTTCTGCAAACGCAGGCCATGCAGAATTAAATATCCATGCAGTCACAATCCCTGCTATCGCTAACCACAGTGTTAAATGTTTTCCTGCTTCCAGCGCCATTTTTTTTGCGCCTTCATAATGTTCAGCTAATTGCTGCATCGCAGAATGAATTGGCAAAATTAAAATACTATTTCCTAATAAATTAGGTTTTGAAAACAACATGGGACCAATAAACATTCCGCCAATAATTAAACTAGGAATCGCTAATAAAATAAGTGGAATTAAAATCACCCAACGTGATTCACGCACATCGACGTGCGCATCTATTTTTGATTTTCCATGAAATGTTAAAAATAATGCGCGGAAAATATAAAGCGGTGTAATGAATGCGCCTGCTAACACACAAAAATAAGCATAATTTGCGCCTTTTATTGTAGAAAATTGCACGGCTTCAATAATTGCATCTTTAGAATAAAATCCTGCGAACGGTGGAATAGCAGATAACGCAAGTGCACCCATTAAAAATGTGACATATGTCACTGGCATAACAAGTGCGAGTCCACCCATTTTTCTCATGTCTTGTTCATGATGCATTGCAATAATCACAGAACCTGCAGCAAGGAATAATAATGCTTTAAAAAATGCGTGTGTCATTAAATGAAAAATCGATGCATCATACGCAGAAACTCCTAATGCAACTGTCATATAACCTAATTGTGATAATGTGGAATAAGCAATCACGCGTTTAATATCATATTGAAATACAGCTAATAACCCCGTAAAAAAACACGTTGTTGCACCCATCACTAAAACAAAACTCAATGCTGCATCAGAATATTCAAATAATGGCGACATGCGCGCAACCATATAAATTCCTGCTGTCACCATTGTTGCTGCATGAATCAATGCAGAAATAGGTGTTGGACCTTCCATCGATTCTGGCAACCAAACATGCAATGGCATTTGCGCAGATTTTCCCATCGCACCAATAAATAATAAAACGCAAATGACAGTAATCGCAGAAAAAGAAATATTCGGAAGAACAAAAATATTTTTTCCAATGATAGTAGAAACATTTGAAAACACATCATTGTAATTCAGTGAATTAAAAAAAGTTAAAATGGCTGCGGTTCCCAAAAGAAATCCAATGTCACCCACACGATTAGCAAGAAACGCTTTTAATCCTCCAAATACAGCTGCTTCTCGTTTAAACCAAAATCCAATTAATAAATAAGAAACGAGCCCCACACCTTCCCAACCAAAAAATAAAACTAAAAAATTATCAGCGAGGACAAGTGATAACATCGCAAAAGTAAAAAGTGACATGTAGCTAAAAAATCGCTGATACCCCGGATCATCTGACATATAGCCAATCGTATAAATGTGCACCATGAAAGAAATGAATGTCACAATCACCATCATGATGGCGCTTAACCGATCGATTAATATTCCAACATTAAAATGAAATAATCCTGAAGAAACCCATTCATAAATCGGCGCATCAATTGCAGGAAGTCGATACAACACAACCACATTAAATACGTAGCAAGAAAGTAAAAAAGAAATTCCGACAAGTGTGATGGTGATGGTGTGCGTGGCTTTTCTTCCAATATTTTTTCCAAAGAGTCCCGCAATGATTGCGCCGAGTAATGGCAAAAGCATTATTACGAGTGCTGCATTTCTTAACAATAAATTTGCCACGGTTTACCCTTTCAATAAATCTAATTTTTCAACTTCAATTGTTTTTGCGCGTCTAAAAAGCGCGACTAAAATAGCTAATCCAATTGCCGCTTCTGCAGCTGCGACTGTTAAAATAAAAAATACAAATAGTTGTCCGATGTTATTTTGTAAAAAATAAGAGAATGCGAGAAAATTAGTATTGACAGCTAATAAAATTAATTCAATTGACATCAATAACACGATGACATTTTTTCGATTGATAATAATGCCTGCCATTCCAATACCAAATAGCAATGCAGCAACAATTAAATATTCTGAAAGTGAAATCATTTTTGCATTCCTTTCACTAAACGTACTCGTTCATCTCTCTTCACATTAATTTGTTCAGAAATATTTTGTGATTTGCGTTTCACAGCAACACGATGAGTTAATGCAATCGCAGCAATAATCGCCGCGAGTAATATGACAGCTGCAATTTCAAATGGATAAGCATATTGCGTATAAAGTACAGCACCTAAATCAGCAATATTGCTGTACTCTATCGACTTTGGCGCTGGCGCAGGCATTTCTGTAAGACCCTGTCGTTCCGGACCAATGACCATCACAGTCAGCCCTACAACCAGCAAAACTATTAGCGCCGCTAAAGGCGCATATCGTACAAAACTTTTTCGTAAACTAACAAGATCAATGTTCAGCATCATGACAACAAATAAGAACAATGTCATCACGGCTCCTACATACACTAAAACTAAAATCAATGCGAGAAATTCCGCATTTAAAATCATCCACACACCTGCCATCGAAAAAAATGCAGAGACTAAAAATAATACGCCGCGCACGGGATTACGCGAAACAATCACCATCACTGCAGAAAAAATAGCGACGAATGAAAAAAAATAAAAAATAATATGTAAAAAATTAAAACTCATTAGCGATACCTCGCATCTTCTGCACGATCTTTTGCAAGATCTTCTTCATATCGATCACCAATCGCTAATAATTTTTCTTTTGTTAAAATATTTTGTCCGCGTTGTGTAATGTGATAATCATCAAAACGTGTTAATACAATGGAATCGACAGGACATGATTCTTCACACAATCCGCAATAAACACATTTAAATAAATCAATTTCATAACTGGTTGTACGTCGTGTTCCATCTTCGCGTGGCTCTGCTTCGATTGTAATTGCTAATGCAGGACAAACAGCTTCGCATAATTTGCATGCGATGCAACGCTCTTCTCCATTCGGATAACGTCGTAATGCATGAATACCGCGAAAACGCGGTGAATTCGGTGTTCTTTCTTCTGGATATTGAACAGTCACTTTTGATTTAAAAAAATATTTCACAGTGAGCATCAAGCCCATCAATAATTCCCACAATGAAAATGTTTTTATCAATTTAAATAATCGTCGCATTTTATTTCATCCAGAAAACCAAGGTGCTATTTTAAATTGAATTGCAAATGCAATCACTGCAATCCACACTAATGTGACTGGAATAAATATTTTCCAACCCAATCGCATAATTTGATCATAACGATAACGTGGAAACGTTGCGCGAAACCATAAATAACAAAATAAAAAGAAAGACAGTTTCGCAAGCAGCCAAATGATACCAGGAACCCACGCAAAAAACCCTTCTAAATAAGGAATCCCTTGAAAAGGAGAAAGCCAGCCGCCTAAAAACATCACACTCATTAATGCTGAAATTAAAATCATGTTTGCGTATTCTGCAAGGAAAAATAAGGCAAATCCTGTGCCTGAATATTCCACATGAAATCCTGCGACTAATTCTGACTCCCCTTCCGCCACATCAAACGGTGCGCGATTTGTTTCTGCGACACCTGAAAACCAATACACTAAAAAAAGTGGAAATAAAGGCAGCCAATACCAATGAAAAATATTTCCATTTTGTGCATTCACAATCGTTTGTAAATTTAAAGAACCCGCAGCCATCATCACACCCACCAATGCAAATCCCATTGCAATTTCATATGAAATCGATTGTGCAGCTGCACGTAATGCGCCAAATAAAGCATATTTTGAATTTGATGCCCATCCTGCAATCATCACTCCGTAAACACCGAGTGATGAAATCGCAAGAATATATAAAACACCCGCATTAATATTTGCAAGCACCCATGTTTTACTAAATGGAATCACTGCCCACGCAGCAAATGCCGTACCAATACTAATCATCGGTGCAATAATAAATAAATAACGATTCGAAGGTGTTGGAATAATAATTTCTTTTGTTAATAATTTAATAACATCTGCGATCGGTTGTAATAATCCAAAGGGGCCAATTCGATTCGGACCAATTCGTGATTGCATATAACCAATCACTTTACGTTCTAAAAAAGTAAGATACGCAACCATAAATAATAATGGCAACACAATTAATAAAATTTTCGCAACAATCCATGCGAATGACACGATTAAAACAGTTTTTATAAAAACCCATATTGCTAATAACGTACTACTGACTATCATATTTTTATCTCGACTTTTCCAAATAATTCACTGAGTGAATTTGTTTCGGGAATTCCAGCTGGAATATATATAGCTTGTTTTGCAATGCGATCATCTATTTTTACAGGTAATTTAATTTCTGTTTGGTTTTGTTTGATCGTGATTATCATTTCTTCTTTTATTTTTAATTCGTGTGCTGTGTGTGAATGTAAACGCGCAGCAGCTAATCCATTTTCATTTTGGATTTTTTGTAAAGGTTCTGAGCGACGAACAATTGCATCAGTAGAATAAGCAGGGATTTCGCCGATGCGAGAGAGCATATTGTCATGCCAGCCGAGCGTTTTTTGCGAGAGGTGGCATCCAGTGTCTTTCTTAAAGGCACTGGATGCCAGCTTTCGCTGGCATGACAATCTAGATTCCTCTGACAATCTAGATTCCTCGCGCAATGACGATAACACTTCTTCCGAAGATTCATATTCAAATCCATCTGCTTGAAATAAATTTCCCATCACGCGTAAAATTTTCCAACCCGGTCGTGATTCATCAAATGATTTTGCAACACCTTTAAACGATTGCCATTCACCGCAGACATTCACAAATGTTCCCGATGTTTCTGAAAAAGGTGCGACCGGTAAAATCACATCTGCATATTTTTCTAATAATTCATTTTTAAATGTTGAAAGTGAAATAACACATTCTGCTTGCGATAATGCGTGCGTGAATGCAGCTGGATTTGCAACATCTTCTGCTTCAACATTAAATAATAAATAAATTTTACGTGGATCAGCTAACAGCTGCGAAACATTCATTCCTTTTTTAGGAATCACATCCGCTAAATACGCGCCTGTTGCATTACATCCTTCGGTGAAATGAATTACGCGTGCATGTGTCATTTCTGAAATAAAATCTGCTAATGCGCGAATCAAAGCAGCTTCCGGATGATTCATCGCAAGCGCACCTAATAAAATAAAATTATTTTTCTTACTGAATAAACACATCGCAATTTTTTTATCTGTTTCACTCACGGAACTATTTTTTAAAAATTCAGGAATGGATTTTGAATTCATTTCACATAAACTCTTTGCAACACCTGCAAGTGCATTCACGAGATGATGCGGCGCGATAATATTTTTTTCTTTTAATGAAAATGAAAAACGAAAATCAACGGGATTAATCGCTGCAATTGCTGCCCCTTTCAAAAATGCTTTTCGTACACGCACAGCTGCAAGAGGCTGCTCCATTTGAAGATGTGATCCGATTAATAAAATTCCGTCACTTTCTTCTAATTCAGCTAATGAAAAATTTGCGCGAGGAAAAAATGAATCACTAAAATCAATCTGACGTAATCGATGATCGATATTGTCACATCCTAATTGTCGTAATAATTTTTGGAATAAATAAAATTCTTCCAGTGTGGAATTCGGTGAAATGAGTGCAGCTAATTCATTTGCACCTTTTTTTTCTAAACTATTTTGTAGTTTTAATACAGCAAATTCTAATGCGCGTTGCCAATCGGTCGATTTTAATTTTCCATCGATTCGAATGTGAGGTTCTGCAACACGATTAGCTGTTAATCCTTCATAACTAAAACGATCACGATCAGAAATCCATGTTTGATTAATCGTTTCATTTTCACGCGGAACAACACGCATCACTTCTCCTCCGCGTGTGTGAATAAAAATATTTGAACCGACACAATCGTGCGGTGCAATCGATGGAAATTGATCGAGTTCCCACGCGCGTGCTGTAAAACGAAAAGGTTTTGATGTGAGTGCGCCAACGGGGCAGACATCAATTATGTTTCCAGACATTTCAGATTGCATGGTGCGTTCAACATACGTTCCAATTTCTAAATTTTCGCCGCGTCCTGTTGCGCCTAATTCACATAAACCTGCAATTTCTTCACCAAATCGCACGCAGCGTGTGCATTGAATGCAACGTGTCATATCGGTTGCAATTAAAGGACCTAAATTTTGATCTTTAACAGAACGTTTTCCTTCTTCGTAACATGAATGTGATGAACCAAAACCCATCGCGAGATCTTGCAATTCACATTCACCGCCTTGATCGCAGATGGGACAATCGAGTGGATGATTTATTAATAAAAATTCCATCACTGCTTTTTGTGCTGCAATCGCTTTGGGTGATTTTGTAAAAATTTTCATACCAGGTGTAACGGGTGTTGCACATGCAGGTAATGTTTTAGGCGATTTTTCAACTTCCACTAAACACATGCGACAATTCGCTGCGACGCGTAAATGTTTGTGATAACAAAAACGGGGAATATAAATTCCTGCGGCATCTGCAACTTGAATAACCATTTGATCTGGTTTGGCAGAATATTTTTTGTCGTCGATTTCGATTTCGATGTCTGACATTATTTTTTACCTGTTTTTGTTTTGTCTTTTGTCCAATGCCTTTTTACTCATTCTTCTATTCCACTAAACATTTCCCGTATTTTACGTGATATTCAAATTCATCACGAAAATGTTTTAACATTCCGCCGACCGGCCACGCCGCTGCTTCACCTAATGCACAAATTGTGCGGCCTTCAATATTTTTTGCTGCGCGTCCTAATGTTTCAATATCATCCATGTGCGCATGTCCATGTTCAATTCGATGAACTAATCGTGCAAGCCAACCGGTTCCTTCACGACACGGTGTACATTGTCCACACGATTCTTCTTTATAAAATTCTGAAATGCGTAACAGTGCGCGCACCATGCAAACGGTTTCATCCATGACAATCACAGCACCGGATCCTAATGCAGATCCTGCTTTTTGTAATGAATCAAAATCCATATCGGTATTCATCATAATTTCTGCAGGTAAAACTGGCATGGATGTTCCACCAGGGATGACTGCTTTTAATTTTTTTCCATTTCGTACTCCACCTGCCATTGCTAATAAATCACGAAATGGCGTTCCGAGTGGCACTTCATAATTTCCAGGTTTATTCACACACCCTGTCACACTAAAAATTTTGCAGCCACCATTATTTGGTTTTCCTAAATTTAAAAACCATTCTGCACCGTGTTGCAAAATGACTGGAATAGAAGCATATGTTTCTGTGTTATTAATTGTAGTGGGTTTTCCGTATAAACCACGTGTTGCGGGAAATGGTGGTTTAAATCGTGGAAAACCTTTTTTTCCTTCGAGTGATTCCATCATGGCTGTTTCTTCACCGCAAATATAGGCGCCTGCACCAAGATGCGTAAATAAATCAAAATCAAATCCGGATCCTAAAATATTTTTTCCGAGTAATCCTGCATCACGCGCTTCTTTTAATGCAGATTCAAATCGTTCGAACGGTTCAAAAAATTCTCCGCGAATATAATTAAAACCCACACTCGCGCCCATCACATAACCACCGATCATCATGCCTTCAATAATTTGATGTGGATTTAAGCGTAAAATATCGCGATCTTTGCACGTGCCGGGTTCACCTTCATCGGAATTACATAACACATATTTTTGTCCGGCTTGATCGCGTTTAATAAAACTCCATTTCAATCCTGTTGGAAATCCTGCACCGCCGCGTCCGCGTAATGCAGATAATTTTATTGCATCAATAATTTTTTCAGGTGGAATTTTTTCGGTAAGAATTTTTTTCCATTGTTCATAACCGCCGACACTTTTATAAGTTGAAAGTGTCCACGGTTTATCAAGATGCAATGTGCGAAAACAAATTTCATTCGCCATTTTTTTTCTCCAACTCATCTAAAATTTTATCAATTTTTTCTGGTGTAAGATGTTCATAATATTTTTTTCCCATTTGAAACACGGGCGCTGCTGCACATGCAGCTAAACATTCCACTTCTTTTAACGTAAATTTTCCATCAGCGGTTGTTTCATTTGTGCTTATTTTTAAGCGTTTTTTTAAGTGTTCAACAATTTCAGTTGAGCCCGATAACATGCAAGAAATATTCGTGCAAACATTAATGACATGTTTTCCAACGGGTGCGAGATAATACATCGAATAAAATGTTGCAACTTCATACACAGCAATGCGCGGTAATTGTAAATATTCTGCGACAGCATCCATTAATTCTTCAGTCAGCCATCCTTTATTTTCTTCTTGCACATAATGTAATGCTTGCAACACAGCTGAACGTTTTTGATCTGTTGGATATCGTAATAACCATTCATCAATTTTTTTTCGTGTGTGTTCTGAAAGGTTCATCGATCAATTTCTCCCAGAACAATATCTAAACTCGATAATACAGCAACGACATCTGCAATCATGTGTCCGCGAATTAATTCATCGAGTGCAGCTAAATGTGGAAATCCAGCTGCGCGCACTTTCACGCGATATGGTTTATTCGCACCATCTGAAACAAGATAAATTCCAAATTCACCTTTAGGATGTTCAATGGCTGCATACGCTTCACCTTCAGGTAAACAATATCCTTCTGTCATTAATTTAAAATGATGAATGAGTGCTTCCATACTTTTTTTCATTTCAACACGCGGCGGCGGTGCAATTTTATGATTTTCTATCATCACAGGGCCCGAATTTTTTTGTAACCATTCCACACATTGTTTGATAATAGAATTCGATTGACGCATTTCTTCAACGCGAACTAAATAACGATCATAACAATCTCCATTCACACCGACTGGAATATCAAAATCAAGTTGATTATAAATTTCGTACGGTTGTTTTTTTCGTAAATCCCATTCCACACCGGAACCTCTTAACATGGGGCCGGTTAATCCCATTGCCACTGCACGTTCAGCAGAAATAATTCCAATATCCACTGTGCGTTGTTTCCAAATTCGATTATCTGTGAGTAATGTTTCATACTCATTAATTAATTTTGGAAAACGTTCTGTAAAACTTGAAATAAAATCGAGTAATGATCCTTCGCGATTGGCATTCCATTCAGCAATATCTTTTTCATTATGCCAACGTGATGGTTTATATTTCGGCATTTTTTCAGGTAAATCTCGATACACACCACCAGGACGAAAATACGTTGCATGCATGCGTGAACCTGAAACCGCTTCGTAACAATCTAATAATTCTTCTCGTTCACGAAAACAATATAAAAAAACTGTCATTGCACCAATATCGAGTGCGTGACTGCCTAACCATAATAAATGATTTAATATTCGTGTGATTTCATCAAACATCACGCGAATATATTGCGCGCGAATGGGTGCTTGCACATTCACTAATTTTTCAATGGCAAGAATATACGCGTGTTCATTACACATCATTGAAACGTAATCAAAACGATCCATGTATCCAATCGAATGATTATACGGTTTACTTTCAGCTAATTTTTCTGTGGCACGATGTAATAATCCAATGTGTGGATCAACACGCATAACGGTTTCACCATCGACTTCTAAAATTAAACGTAACACACCGTGTGCTGCTGGATGTTGTGGTCCAAAATTAAATGTGTAATTACGAAGCTCGGGGAGTTTTTCCATTTTTTTAATCCCCAACTTTGTAACGATTATCTGAACGAATGACTTTAGGTTCTAAAATTCGCGGCTCGATTGTGACAGGTTGATAAATCACGCGTCCTAATTTTGCATCGTAACGTACTTCAACTTTTCCTGAGAGTGGAAAATCTTTTCTAAACGGATGACCGACAAATCCATAATCCGTTAAAAGACGACGCAAATCAGGATGGCCTTTAAACATAATTCCATAAAGATCGAAGGCTTCACGTTCATACCAATTTGCTGAAGGAAAAATTTCAATCAGTGAATCCACTGTGGGATTATTTTCATCTAAATAAACGCGGATGCGAATACGCTGATTATTGGTGAGAGAAAGTAAATGATACACAACAGCAAAACGTTTTTTATTTTTATTTGTGTTTGATAAAATTGCTTCACGTCCACGTTCAAAACCTGTTGCTGTGGAAGATTCTGTTTCCCATTCTGCAACACCGTAATGTAAATAATCGACGCCGCACACATCGATTAATAATTTAAAATCAAATTCAGATTCATTTCGCAATGCTAAACAAAAGGGACGAATAAATTCAGGAGAAACTTCAACCGTTAATTCATTTAATGCAATACAGGTTGATTGAATAAGTGCAGCGTAATGTGTTTTTATTTTTTCTTCTAATGCATTCACATCTGACATGACATTATTCCCCACGTTCAATTGTTTTATTACGAATTTTATTTTGTAATTGAATCACGCCGTACAATAATGCTTGTGCTGTGGGTGGACAACCTGGAACGTACACATCCACAGGAACAATTCGATCACAACCACGCACAACAGAATAAGAATAATGATAATATCCACCACCGTTTGCACACGATCCCATTGAAATGACCCAACGGGGTTCTGGCATTTGATCGTAAACTTTTCGTAATGCAGGCGCCATTTTATTACAGAGTGTTCCTGCAACAATCATCACATCTGATTGTCTTGGACTTGCACGAAATACAACACCAAATCGATCTAAATCGTATCGCGATGCAGCTGCGTGCATCATTTCAACGGCACAGCATGCTAATCCAAATGACATGGGCCACATGGATCCTGAGCGCGCCCAGTCGATTAATTTTTCTAATGAAGTCACAAGAAAACCTTGGGTATTTATTCCCATTCGAGTGCTCCTTTTTTCCATTCATAAATAAAACCAACAACGAGTAAACTTAAAAAAATTCCCATGGAAATCATTCCAAACCAACCGAGTGTGCGAAACACAACAGCCCATGGCACAAGAAAAGCAGTTTCAAGATCGAAAATAATAAAAAGAATGGCGACTAAATAAAAACGAACATCAAATGGCATGCGTGCATCATTGAATGCATCAAATCCACATTCGTATGCAGATAATTTTTCTGGATAAGGTTTTTTTGGGCTAAGAAAATAACCGATTGCAAGCGCAGCCATTCCGATCGCCATGCCAACGAAGATGAAAATTAGAATGGGTAAATAATTTTCTAGCATAACGAAATTCCTCTACTCGTTTGTCATGCCAGCATGCTTTTAGCTGGCATCCAGTGACTTTAATAATTAAAAGTTGGATGCTGCCCCTCTCGCAAAAAGCGCTCGGCTGGCATGACATAAATTCAATGGTGCCGAAGATCGGACTCGAACCGATACGGCTTTCGCCACCACCCCCTCAAGATGGCGTGTCTACCAATTTCACCACTTCGGCATTTAACGTTAAATCGCACACCGAGCCGCGCGCGTAAGCAAGCGTGTATGTTCTAACTAACTTCTCGGTAATTAAGAACTTGTACACGCTTGCTTACGCGCGCGGCTCGGATCCGCTCGCAAAAATTTTTTACTAATTTTAAATTTTTATCCTTTTATTTTTTTTGTGGCTGTGCAGGTGCACTCGGCATCGCAGGAATATTCGCTGGTACATTTGCAGGCGCAGAATTTTGCGCAGGTACAGCAGGTACACTTGGCAATATCACTTGTTGTTGTTCTTTCACTGCACGACTCGCAAGATAATTTAATCCGATGCTTGTGAGAAAAAAAACAATTCCTAAACCAATAGTAATTCGTAATAAAAACGAACCTGAACCGCGACTGCCAAAAACAGTTTGCGATGCGCCACTTCCAAATGCAGCACCGACGGCTGCACCTTTTCCTTGCTGCACGAGCACCAATGCAATTAAACAAATTGCAGCGATGACGTGAAAGATTAAAATTAATTGGTACATGTGTTACGCCTCACAAATTTTCAAAAAACTTTCTGCTTCTAACGAAGCACCACCTACTAACGCACCATCAATATCAGGCATTAAAAATAACCCTGCAGCATTATCCGCTTTTACACTGCCACCATACAAGAGCTGAATTTTTGTTGCGATGGATTCATTCTGTTCAGCTAATAATTTCCGAATAAATGCATGCGCGATTTGTGCTTGTGCAGGTGTTGCAGTGAGTCCTGTTCCAATGGCCCAAACAGGTTCGTATGCAATCACCGCTTCTTCGAAATTTTTTATCCCTACTTTTTCAATCACAGAAATAATTTGTTCTTTAATAATTTTTTCTGTTTCATTTTTTTCGCGTTGTGTTTTTGTTTCACCGACACACAAAATCGGCTTTAATTTTACATCGATTGCTGATTTAAATTTTTCAGCAATTAAATTTAAATCTTCGTGAAAGTGTAATCTTCTTTCGGAATGTCCGATTAAAACATAACGGCATCCGTATTCTTTTAACATTGCGCCGGAAATTTCTCCGGTAAATGCACCGGATTTTCCTAAATATAAATTTTGTGCGCCCCACTGAATATCAGTGTTGCTTAATTCTTTTTCTGCTAGAGGTAAATGAATAAAACTGGGAAAAACAACAATTTCTTTATCAGAAAATTTTTGATGAGAATTTTTGATTGCTTGAAGAAGCACAGCTGCACCTTCGCGCGTCCCATTCATTTTCCAATTTCCCGCTACCATGGGTTTGCGCATGGTGCATTATTCCCCTTATTTTTAGCGCGGAGATTGTAGCGGAGATGGTTTTAAGTTACAAGCAAATCGAAATTACTAACGACCAGGTGCGACTCCTGGCCTTGCTTCGAGTTTTGCATCAGCTTCTCTTTTCGCGTCATCAATCGCTGGTTGTACAGCAGCTACTTTATTTTCCATTCTATTTTCGGGTGGTCCAGCCGCTGGATTTAAGTTGTCAGCAAGAGCATTTACTTTTGCTAATGCCTCTTTTGCATCCCATAATGCACTTTCAAATTCTGCAGTCGGGCCTGCTGCTGGTCGTACAGCACCTGCAACTGCTGCTGCATTAATTGCAGTTGTCATAGCGGGATCATTATAATTTGCAGCAACTTTCAAATCTCTGTCCCAATTTTCAAAACGCCGTTGAAGATCTTTTGTTTCAAGATCAATATTCACATACATTTTTTCTAATTTTTGTCGTTGTTCATTCAGTGTTTTATCCATTGGATTTGTTGCTAAATCTACATGAATACGATCAAGACGTTCTTGTAATTTGCCTTTACTTTTTTCAAGATTGTCTAACCGTTTCATATCATTTTGTAAATGTTTCTGGATGACGCGTAGACGTTCATCGTTTTGCTTTTCAACAGGAACTCCACCTCCTGGTGGTGTTGTTTTTAATTCTGAGCTTTTTATTTCTTCAAGAACAAGATGATTGAGTCGGTCGCGATGATTTCTTAGGTCTCTATAATCATTGATTGAGTTATTTAAATTTTCTACGCGTTTTGTCTCTCTAGCTACAGTTTCGAGTTGACTTGCAATGATAGGATTAGGGCGAGCAGGAGGCGGTGGAGTATCCGTTGCACGAGTGTGTTCCGCATTACTAATATCATTCGAAACTTTATCCATAATTTTACCATGCGCATCACTGATGCGTTTTTGTTCTGCCGAATCAATTTTAGAATTTAATTCCCCAAGACGTGCTAATAAATTATTCAAACGCTCCGTTTGTTCAGACTGTGATGCTTTTTTGTATAATTTTCCAAAAAGCCAATGATTGACTTCTACTTTAGTGTCCGCTGCTAACCCCTGCATGGCTTTCTCACTTAAGTAAATAGGGACTCGTTTATCTTCAGGTTTACTAGGTCTGCTTTCCATGGCGCGTATTATGCTATCAATAGAATTCATAGTCGCTTCTTTAGGCTCATCCACATCGAATGTAACGTGTTTTGCACCGGTACCACCCACTAACATTTCAATTGCACCTGCGTAAGCTTGTTCTCTTCCAATGGGATCATTTGCGCCTGGTAATGGAATGGGTCGCACTTTTCCACCTTCGACAGAAATTGTGAGGTTTACTTTTTTCCAACCCAAATTCAGTGTGGTGGTATAAGTACCATCTTCTATTAATTCACTTCCGCGTGCATAAAGTGATGCGCCGCGATCATCTTTTCCTCTTGGTTGTAAAGCTGTTTTTGTTTTCCGCCAACCCGAGATTGCGCCTGCTGCTAATTTTTTATCTTTGTTAGAATCTGTGCGTCTTGAGATATCATAAGATCGATCTAAATGTTTCATTTCGTTTAAGAGATGTTCGCGGGAAAATTTTCCGAGCTCTTCTCCGTATTTTTTTTGGAAATTTTGAAGTTGTTGTGCTTTTTTTTCTAATGCATCGTAATCAGCAGTGGCTCTCTCTCTGTCTGCTGGAGACGCGCCTGCTGTATTCATAATAACTTGTTTCGCTCTCATTTGATTTTTAATATCAGCGCCTGCTGTTTCAATTTGACCATTGAAATTATCTGCTGCGCGTTTGACTTGAGCATCCCATTTTTCTAATTCTTCTCTTGTTTTAAATTCTTCACGACCAGAACGTCCTGCTTCAAATAATCTTTTTGCTTCGTGAATTAAAACATCTTTAAAGTTATCTGTATTTAAAGTAAGAGGAATACCTGTTGCATTTTTTAAATCCAACTCCTTCCATTCGCTTGCGCAATTGTCAGCAAGTTTTTTAGATGCTTCCGCAAGCACATTTCCTTTCTCATCAAATTTTTGGGGTGGTTCGTAATTTTCTTCTTTGCGTAACACAGCGAATTTACGCATATCTCTGACGTTATCGCGAATGCGATCTGCATATTCTTTAATTTGTTCTTCCGGTTTTTTTTGTTCTTCTTTTCTTTCTTCTCCTCTTACAGGAGGTCTAGGTCGTCCGCCGCCGATTGCCATGATTCAATACTCCTCTTATAAATTCATTTCTGCTCGTGCTGCTAATGCACGAGATTGTTCAACATAAATTTTTACATCTTCATTAGTGGGATTAAAATGCAATATTTCAAGATATTTTTCAGAAGCATCTCCCATCAAACGTGATTCAATCCATAATGCGCGCATCATTTTATCGTTGCCATCGAGTTCAACAATCCAATCACGTGCTGCAGCTTCGTGTGCGAGTGCGCGTGCAGTTTGTAATGCATCTGCTAATGTTCTTACATCAGAAAATAATTCTTTCGGTGCTGCCACTAAACAACTTCCACAATCGTAAACATTATAATGTTCACTCGCGCCTTTTAATTTTAATAATTTTTTTTCACTGGGAAGATCGAGATTGTAAACGTCCCACACTTTTAAATACGCAAAACGTTCGAGTAAATAATAAAATTCTGCTGCAGTAATATTTCTTCCGAAAATTTCATCCATTTCAGGAAGCGGTAAATTTTTTCCGAGTGCATCCCAAATTTGTGATTTTAATTTTGTGTAAAATTGTTCGGTTTCCGTCGTCATCCGAGCTTTGATGGAAAGTTTGAAATTAACTGTGAGAGGAATACCAGAGTCATTTTCAATGAGTATTACAACATCATAATCACCTTGTGTCCCATTCGCGGGGATGCCAGCCACTAACCCTGTCGATGTGCAAATTAATCCTGCAGGCAATGGACGACCATTTGATAATTCACCGACAAATCGTAACTCACCACTATCTTCAGCGGATTGAATATATTTCTTTAAATCAAAAGGGCCGTACGATGCCCCCTCGTGAATGATTTGAGACGGAATAGCTTGAGCTAAAACAGGAGGTTGCGCCATAAACCATAATCCTCGGTTAATTTACTATATTATAGCTTAAATGGGGGCGTTTGATATTTTTTTAAAGGGGGAAATGGATACAGCTTGTTTCATGTTGTATAATGGAAAGACATAAATATTATTAGATAAGTGGAGTGTGTTTTATGGCATTTAATAGAAGCGCTCGGGATACACGTGGTGGTGCGAATACCCCACAATACACACGTTTAAATGCAAATGATCTTTTGCAAAATCCTGCAGTCCCTCACCATCCACCTACTCAGCCTGTATTAACTAACACAGAACTTGCTGAGGATTTCCAGCGGCTCTTTGAAAGTAAAGAATTCGAAAATGTACAATTATACGATGAAGATAATCATGATGAATACATCGACGTCGTTGATGATTTTCGCACAATCGCAAATGCCCCTGATTACAAAACTATTGATGACAAAGTTGTTGATATAGGCGCGGAGTTTTTATATATATGGGGGAACTTTGGAAGAAGATTTCTGCTCCAAACTGATGCCACTCTTCAAACTTCTCTTAAAAGAAATCTCGAAGCTCGCGTTCACTTCCATCGTCTTAGAGATGAAGTCAAAGAAGCGCCTGCTTTAGTAAATTTTCTCGATAGACTCAAACCAGATTTATTTAATAAGTGGCCTGCAGAAGCAGCAGTACGCGGACGTACAATTAAAAATACTTTTTTAGGTGCCATTGCTGATCCCGCTGTTACAAATGCAGCAGATGTAATGGGAGTATTAAAAACACAATTATTAACTGCAGCAGTTAATTTCGATCCTTTAGTCCCACCTCTCACGGATACAGACGCAAAAAATATTATTCGAGAAGCACGTTATTTACGTCGCGATGCTGTTTATGCTGGCGCTGCACAACTCGGAACACTTTTAGCATTACCTGCTTTAGCTCCCGAATTAAAAACTTTTTTAGAAACTCACACACTTCCTAATTTAGCAGACGTACAAACTGATTTAGCAAAAGCAAATAACGATGAAGAATTATGTCGCGTCATGACACGTCGTTTTGAAATTCCTGCAGCAAAATTTACTGATCCAGCTGATCCAACTGCTGCAGCAAGAATGACTGCATTACGAACCGCGCGCGGTGAAGCAGCAGCGGCTCATTTCCAAGCATTACCCAGCGTAGAACCTCATTTACATACTCTGCTATCAGCACATACAGCTGATATGAAAACCTACTTTAGTAATCTTGATCACAAAGTTCCAACATCCGATCAATTAAAACAACTCATAGAAGAAAAAGCGTATGCAACTTATGCTGAACGAGCTGCTGCACCCCCAGCAACTCCACTCGGAGATTTAAATAATACTGCTACAAAAAGATTTTTACAGGACACCTGTGGATTATCCGCTGCCACAGTTGCAGCCATTCCACCTGCTACATTAGCTAATATTCGAGGAGAACATTCTCATAAAAAAGGAATGGATGATAAAAAAGAAGAGTTCGATAAAATTCCAACATTAAAAGCAGCATTGACAAATAACGCTATTAAAACAGAGTTAATTAAATATTTAGCAGATCATATTTTTCCTTCTATTGCGCCTCGTGTTCCTAGTACACCTCCCAGCGATATGCGAAGTGGATTAGCAGCACTTGATGCAGCTCATTCAACACCTGATGCAGTGAGAGATACCATAGCAAACTATATTTATGGTGCAGCAGTTACTCCAGAAAAAACCGCATTTCTAGCAACGCTCAATCCACCCAATCTCACTGATAATGATGCTAAGCGTCTCCATGGTGAAGCACGTGTTACACAATCTATTGTTCATCAAATGAATCCTACTGATCCTGATTACGATCACGCAAAAACACTGACTCAATTCCCACAATTAAAAGAATTCATAGAAAAAAAAGAAGTATTAGAAAAATTAGGCGATCATTACGGTGCAGCAGCGGGAGGTCCTCCGCCAGCACTACGAGAAATTCCTCCCAATTTCGACGAATTACGCAATAGAATTGCAACACATTTAAATTGCGAAACAGCAACAGCTGTAAGTTTATTAGCTGAATTGAAATCAAATGTTACTTTCGGCGCACCTCCTCGTCTCCGCGCATTTAATGGAGCAAATATTGATGCACCTTTTAATGCTGAATTTAACACCGATGCAAAAGCAGGCTATTTCATCTTTCTAGCAAAATTAAGTCAATTAAATCAGCCTGGATTAATGGCTCTTTTCAGTCATACTGCTATGAAAAATGCATTTGAAACAAGCGCTGTTAGAATTCCAAATAATCTTTTTGATCCAGCTAACCCATTAGCCTCTTTACTATTTACTGAACTCAGCACAATACAAGATAAAAATCCTGCAAGTATCAAAGCTGTTCTGAATAGAATATTCCCTGCTGGCTATCCAGGTTTGAGTAATGCATTAGATACTGCACTTGATGCTAGAAAAGCCACTCAAATCATGGCGGAAATTAATGCGCGCAACGCAATTACAAAATTAAGAGCACAAGCAAGAATTCCAGATCATCTTTCGCTTGAAAAAGTGGAAGCAAATTTAATAAATGTATTTAAAACAAGTACTGAAAG
>JABDDA010000020.1:521-21185 GCA_013287845.1 Gammaproteobacteria bacterium | reverse complement strand
TCTTGGAATTGTGTTGTCATCAATGTATACACACGATCAATTTGATTTCGAAAACGCGGATCACGTTCACTGCGCGGATGCGGCAACGTCACGCGCATCTCACCACGAATAGTCCCGGGATTACTGCTGAAAACAATAATGCGATCAGCTAATAAAATGGCTTCTTCAATATTATGTGTCACAAAAATAATTCCATGTGTTCCAGTTTTTTTTGCTTGCCATAAATCCATTAAGTCGCTTTTTAAATTATCTGCAGTTAATACATCCAATGCAGAAAAAGGCTCATCCATTAATAAAATATCAGGATTCACAACAAGCGCGCGCGCAAATCCAACGCGTTGTCGCATTCCACCTGATAATTCTTTTGGAAATGCAGATTCAAATCCATCTAAACCGATTGTATCAATTGCTTTAAGTGCGCGTTCACGTGCATCGAAACGTGGAACTCCTAACGCTTCTAATCCTAATTCCACATTTTGTAAAACAGTGAGCCATGGTAATAATGCAAAACTTTGAAACACCATTGAAATTCCGCGCACAGGACTATGCACTAAATTTCCACGATAATAAACTGCACCTGAAGTAGGCTCCATTAATCCTGCAATAATGCGTAATAATGTTGATTTTCCTGAACCGGATTTTCCAAGAATTGCAACAATTTCTCCTTCATTCATCGAGAAATTAACATTATCTAACACCAATAATTCTTGACGATCACCGGTGTGATAACTTTTTTCTACATTCACAACTTGAATAATCGGTTCACTCATAATCAATCCAACCTAAATCGTGTGACAGCTAAAACGTATAAAGGCCTCCATACTAGCCTATTTAACGTCAATACAAAAATACACATCACACCAATGCCTAATGCAATATGTGGAAAATCACCTGCGGTGGTATATTCAGAAATATACGCACCAATTCCAGAAGCCACTAATTTTTGATTTCCCCAACTCACCACTTCTGCAACAATGCTTGCATTCCACGCGCCACCCACCGCTGTAATTGCACCCGTAATAAAATAAGGAAAAATCCCTGGTAAAATAAGTTTTTTCCAACGCGACCATCCTGTCACACCAAACATATCTGTCACTTGTAAAAGATCTTTTGGAATTTGTGATGCACCTGCAATCACATTAAATAATACATACCATTGCGCGCCTAAAATCATAAGCGGTGTTAACCAAATTTCTGGATTCAAATGATATTTCACAATGCCAATGACAAAAAGTGGATACAATAAATTTGCGGGGAATGCTGCTAAAAATTGCGCGATGGGTTGCGCAATTTTAGCTGCTCCTGAACGCAAACCTAACCACACACCGATAGGAATCCAAATCAATGAACATAAAATAATAGAAAAAAATACGCGAATCGCCGTATAAAATCCCAACCTAAAAACATGCGAGATAGAAGCGGCAGGTAAATTTGTAAAAACAAAATAAAACAAAAATCCTAACGATCCTAAAAAAAGTGCAGCAAGAAGAATATTCCAACCCCAATTTAAAATTCGCTCATAACGCGGCGAAGAAGAAATTTCTTTTATTTTTGTTTTTCTAAAAATAGAAACATTCACCATTGCATTAAATATATTTTCAAAAGGTTCTGTTAATTTTTTTAATACACGCGTGCGATGTAATAATGTAATCACCCAAGAATCAGAACTTCTTTCATGCCAGCCTTGTTCATATTTAAATTTTTCAGCCCAAGAGACAAGTGGTCGAAATAAAATTTGATCGTAAATTAAAATCATAAAAAACATCGCTAAAATAGCGTAACCAATCGCGCGCATATCAGCATTGGCAATCGCATACGTAATATACGAACCAATCCCCGGTAATAAAATTTGCTGATTAGAAACAGAAATCGCTTCACACGCGACAACAAAAAACCATCCGCTCGACATTGATAACATCATGTTCCACAGTAATCCCGGCCAAGAAAAAGGAACATCAATGCGCCAAAATTTTTGCCACGCAGATAAATGAAACATTTTTGCTGCTTCATTCAAATCGGAAGGCACTGTGCGCACTGTTTGATAAAAACCAAATGCCATGTTCCATGCTTGTGATGTAAAAATAGCAAAAATAGCGGCACATTCAGGTCCTAATAATCTATTGGGAAATAATGCAATAAATCCAACAATCGTAATGGATAACATTCCCAACACAGGAATCGATTGCAAAATATCAATCACAGGAATAATTAAACGTTCCGCACGTTTACTTTTTGCAGCCCACGTTCCAAAAATAAAGGTAAATAATAAAGAAAAAAGAAGTGCAACAAACATGCGCGCTGCTGTTTGTAATGCATAAGAGGGAAGATGACGTGGATCCAGCGAAATAGGAATTTGTTCGCCTAAATGATAAGGCACCGACATTTGTTTTGCACTCCATGCAAAAAATCCGATGATGGCAAGCACTAAACACAACGCGAGCCAATCCCATCGATTTGGATACAATCGATTTTTGTAAGCGCTCATGAATGTGTTACGTAGTGAATCCATTTTATTCCTCTCACACGTTTTAACTTCCTAACGATCTGCCTCCATCCACAGTAATCACTTGTCCTGTGATATAACTTGCATCTCGTATTAAAAATAAAACTGTTTTTGCAATTTCTATCGGAGATCCAATTCGCGTTAATGAAATTTTTTTCAAAATTTTATTTTTTTCTTCATCTGATAATACATTATCACCTTCTGGCCAAATAATTTCGCCTGGCGAAATTGCATTCACTCGCACTGCTGGCGCTAATTGTTTTGCTAACGATTTTGTCATCATCACTAATCCTGCTTTTGAAATGCAATAAACAGCATAATCACGCATCGGACGTTCCGCATGAATATCTGCAATATTCACAATACATCCTTGTTGTTTTGCTAATTCCCCTGCAGCTGCTTGAGATAAAAAGAAAGGCGCGCGCAAATTGCTATTGATTAAATCTTCCCAAATAGATTCTGTGACATCGCCCACAGATGCTTTATAAAATCGAGAAGCGCTATTGATTAAAATATCTAAATATCCCCATGATTGAATGGAGTCATGAATTAATTTTGTGCATTGCGTGGTGTCATTTAAATCGGCTTGTAATGTCACTGCAGAGTGCGCGCGTTTTTTATTCAATGTGGCGCATAACTCTTCTGCTTCTTTTTTTGAAGTATTGTAATGAATCACGACATTGATTTCTGCTGAATGCAATAAAGTTGCGATTTCAGCACCAATTCTGCGTGCTGCCCCTGTGATTAACGCTGTTTTGTGTGTATTCTTTTGCATGGTTCAAGTTCTCTTTTTAGATTGTGGCTATTATATGAGTTCAGAAAAATTAACGCACCTAATTAAAAATAAAATTGAAAATTCAGGCGGGAAAATTTCTTTCGCAGAATTTATGGCGCTCGCACTGTATGCGCCTGATTTAGGTTACTACAACACACAAACACCTAAATTTGGAAAAGAAGGTGATTTCATTACAGCCCCTGAAATTTCCCCTTTATTTGCACAATGTGTTGCAGAACCTTTTATTCAAGTATTAAAAAAAATTCCAGAAGGAAGTATTTTAGAATTAGGCGCGGGCTCGGGTATTTTCGCAAAAAATATTTTGTTAGCGCTTGCTGCAGCAAAACAATTGCCCGAGCAATATTACATTTTAGAAATCAGTCCTGCCTTGCGTGAACAGCAAAAAAAATTATTAAGCACGTGCGATGAAACTATTTTTTCACGCGTCGTTTGGATCAATCAACACCCTGAAAATTTTTCAGGCGTTATTTTTGCAAATGAATTATTTGATGCATTGTCTGTGCATTGTTTTGCGATAGAAAATGGAATTAAAGAACGCTGCGTTGCTTGGGAAAATAATCAATTTGTTTTTATTTCTACTGAACCAACGATAGAACTTACGAAAAAAATTACGCCACTGAATTTGCCAGAAGGGTATCGCTCTGAAATAAATTTCACTTCAGAAGAAAAAATTCAAACGATTGCACGAAGCTTAAAACAAGGTGTTTTTTTAATAATGGATTATGGGTATGGACGAAATGAATATTATCATCCTGATAGAAGTTGCGGAACATTGATGTGTTTTTATCAACATCATCGTCATGATAATCCTTTTGTGCATGTGGGTTTACAAGACATCACTGCGCATGTGGATTTCACATCGATTGCAGAAAATGCAACGGCGTGTGGAATGTCTTTATTAGGTTATACCACGCAAGCCGCTTTTTTAATGGATTGCGGTTTGCTTGAAAAACCCTTTTCTTCTCTTTCTGAAATCGAACGCATTCACCAAACGCAGGGCATTAAAAAATTAATTTTGCCAAGTGAAATGGGGGAAATTGTGAAAGTCATGGCCGTTTCGAAAAATTTTTCGGATCCCTTAATCGGATTTCGCACGCATGATAGAAAGCGAGATTTGTAAAAAAGCCTAAAAAACCATGTATAATGCCCTCCCTTATAAAGAGGAAAGAAACGTGCCCCGTAACGCCATACTCGAAATACACAAAGACGAGCTGCAATTTTCAGCCGGACATTTCACTATTTTCTCAGCAACCGAACGCGAAAATATCCACGGCCATAATTTTAACGTGAATGTTGAATTTCATTTCGTATTAGCTCCTAACGGTATTTCATTTGATTATCGTTTTTATCGAAGTAAATTAAGTAAACTCTGCGAGCAATTGCATCTGCGATTTCTTGCTCCCGAACATTCTCCTTTTTTAAAAATTGAAGATGCCGGCGACTGTTGGTTCTTACATTTTAATAATGAAAAAATCCCTTTTTTAAAGCGCGATTTAATGATTTTACCTGTAGCAAATGTGACGATTGAAGAATTATCGTATTGGTTTTTGCAGCAACTTTTACAACAGCCCAATGAATTAGATAACCACGGTATTCATAAATTAATCGTTCGCGTTTTCAATGCACCAGGCCAATCCGGCGCTGCTGAATGGTCTAAACAAAATCGCAATTAAATGTTATCATTGCCCGGCATTCATCATTTTAATAAGGAGATTTAAATGAGTAAGAACGTTGCGCTTATTGTAGCTGGAATTGTTTTCACTGTTGTTGCTGTTGCTCATGTTTTACGTCTTTACTATGGACTCGATATTTCAATCGGTGGCATTGCAGTTTCTCGTAATGTAAGCGTCATTGGTGCAATTGTGAGCGGCGTATTAGCATTGTGGATGTTTCTCGCAGCATGTCGTTGCAAAGGTTGTTCATCGTGCGGTTGTATTAAACAATAAAAAATAGTTTTTTATCTTAAAATAGGGCGGGCAGTTTGTTCCGCCCTATTTCATTATTCATACAATGCTTTATTAAACAACGAAACCAATGCTAAGATACAAAAAATTCAGAGGAGATTGAGTATTATTAAGCTGTTTAAAGGACTGATTCATCATTTCAAAAAGGAAAAACGTCCTACTAAAAAAACAATTCAGCCTGTCATTATTCCGCGAAGCGAACACACTATTTCTAGAAATGTCATTAGCCCAAACGCGTTGAAAGTGCTTTATCGTTTGCATAATGCGAATTACAGCGCATATTTAGTCGGTGGATGTGTGCGCGATTTGTTATTGGGTTTTCGTCCAAAAGATTTTGATATTGCAACAAGCGCGCGCCCGGAAGAAGTACGGCAATTATTTAAAAATAGTCGCCTCATTGGAAAACGTTTTCGTCTTGCGCATATTGTTTTTGGAAAAGAAATTATTGAAGTCGCCACATTTCGCACACATCATCACGAAAATGCAAATGAAAAAGATGCGCGCATGGTCAAAGGAATGATTGTGCGTGATAACGTGTATGGTGATATTGAAGATGATGCAACACGACGTGATTTCACCATTAATTCGCTTTATTACAATATCGCAGATTTTTCTGTTGTGGATTACACAAAAGGAATGGACGATTTAAAACATAAACAATTGCGCATGATTGGTGATCCTGAAAAACGTTATCATGAAGATCCTGTGCGTTTGTTGCGTGCGATTCGATTTGCAGGAAAATTAAGTTTAATTATTTCACCAGAAACAGAAGAACCGATTTTGCGACTCAGCTATTTATTGCAGCAAGTTTCTCCTGCGCGTTTATTTCAAGAAGTATTAAAATTTTTTCGCGAAGGGGCATCACTTGCAACATTTAAATTATTACAAAAATATCATTTGTTCGCACAACTTTTTCCAGAAACACAACATGCACTTCATCAGCAAGATACTTTTCATTTTATTGAAAAAGCATTACACGATGCTGATTTACGATTAAAACAAGATAAAACTATTTCGCCTGCATTTTTATTTTCTGTATTTTTATGGCGTCCGATTGTGCAAGCGTCAAAAAAAGCAGAAGATGCGGGACATCCACCCTATGTTGCTTTTGAAAAATCCATTCGAACTGTTTTACATGCACAACATGCAAGACTCACCATTCCACGTTTAATGACACAACTCATTCGTGAAATTTGTTTGCTGCAATTGCAATTTACATATCGACATGACAGCAAACCGTATCGTTTACTCAGTCATCCACGTTTTCGTGCTGCGTATGATTTACTTTTATTGCGTGCAGAATGTGGTGAACCGATTCGCGAACTTGCAGATTGGTGGATACAATTTTATTCGAACGAACATGCGCGCGAAGAAATGGTAAAAACAATTAGCAAAGAACATATTCACAAAAAATCACGACGAAAAAATAGAAGAAGAAATCGTTTTCGAAATCATTCGGTTTTGAATAATTCAGAACCTGAGTCGAACATTTAATTTTGAAATTCATTAGTAATCTTTGAACTGCTCGAAAACTTCGAGCAATTTATTTTTTTCACTTTCAATATTGTATAAATACAGTTTTTGCTATTAATTTTTCATCATAGACCACAATTCAAAAAAACCCGGAAAAGATTTCGATACACATTCCGCATCTTGAATAACAACATCCGGCACACGTAATCCGATCACAGAAAACGCCATCGCAATACGATGATCATCATGACTTTCAATTTCTGCACCCACAGGATCACTCGGAAATATTTTTATCCAATCACTACCCTCTTCCACTTTTATTTTTAATTTTTTTAATTCGTTACACATCACTGAAATACGATCTGATTCTTTATGACGTGCGTGGGAAATATTGGTCATCGTTGTCGGTGTTGTTGCGAAAGGCGCGATGGCTGCGAGTGTCATAAAGGTATCAGGCGCATCACGCATATCGACGTTCACACCTTTTAATTCATTTGCACCTTTTACTGTTAATCCCGCAGAATTTTCAACAACAGTACACCCCATTTTTTCTAGTGTTTTTAAAAATGAAATATCGGCTTGTTTAGATTTTTCACGATTAATTTTTTGAATAGTGATTTCACCTTTCGTTATTGCAGCTGCAGCAAAAAAATAAGATGCGGTTGATAAATCCGGTTCAATTAAATAATCACGCGCTTCATAATATTGTGGAATAGGAACACTGTAATGTCCTGCAGGAACACGTCGCACAAGCACGCCAAATTCCGACATCATTGCGCATGTCATTTCAACATAAGGTGCGCTGACTAAATGTGCTGCTTCTATTTTTAAAGTATTTTTTGCGAAAGGTGCCGCCATTAATAGTGCTGAAACAAATTGTCCGGTTTGATGACTATCTATAATGATCGAACCCCCTGATAATTTTTCTGCCCCTTTCACCGTAAACGGAAAATTTTTTTCACCATGAAAAATAAATTCTGCACCTTGTGATTTTAAAATTTGAAATAAAATTTCCATCGGTCGCGTGTGTAATTGTTTATCCGCATCAAAATAAAATGTTCCAGCTGTTGCTGCACACGCTGCTGTTAAAAATCGCGCGACGGTGCCTGCTTTATTACAATTAATTTTTGCTTCTGTCTTTGGAAATTTTCCATTTGCACCCTGAACAACACAAGACTGTTTCTCGCGATCCACTTCAATTTTAATTCCTAATTCTTTTAATACTTGAATCATTGCGTACGTATCATCACACAATGAAACATTAGAAAGCGTTGAAACACCTCGCGCTAATGCAGCTATCAATAACGCACGGTTCGTGATGCTTTTGGATCCAGGAAGAGAGAGTTGCGCATGAATAAGTTTTGTTACTGCTTGGATTGATTGTTTCATATAAACTATGTCATCCTAAATTTTTATCATTATTCATTAGCTATGAAAAAAAATCCAATGAACATTGAAGCTATCAAAAAAATGCATGAAGCAGGCGAGCTAGATGCAGCTAAAACTGCTTATTTACAAGCATTAAAAGAACAACCTCATCATGCAGAACTTTTACATCGATTAGGAATTCTTTGTGCACAGCAAGAAAATTTTTCTGAAGCGATTGATTATTTAGAACGTGCACTGACAGAAAATCCCAATCAACCCAATATTCAATTACATTTGGCAACACTGCAAAAAGCGCAAGGATTATTTCAGCGCGCAGAAAAAACATTACAAAATTTATTAGCGGCACATCCCGATTACGCACCCGCTCTCAATAATTTAGGTTCTGTTTATTACGCATTAGGAAAATTAAATGATGCAGTGCGTTTTTTTCATCGTGCAATTGAAATACAACCGAATTATGTCGATGCGTATTATAATTTAGGACTCGCGCTATTAAAGCAAAATCTTTTTGACGAAGCGATCAAAGCGTTTCAATTATTATTGAAACTTGCACCGAAACACGCGCCAGCTTATTTTCAAATGGGCTGCGCCAAGATGCAACAAAATAAAATCGATGAAGCAATTGAATCTTTTTTATGGATTGATGCAGCACATCCCAATCATATTGAAACACAAATGAATCTTGCGGCATGTTTTTTGAAAAAAAATGATTTAACCGCTGCAAAAAACCATTATCTGAAAGCGTTATCGATCACCCCGAATGATACACAAATTCTTTTTAATTTAGGCGTCGTGAATATGCAGCTCGGTCAAATTGACAGCGCCATTCAATTTTATCAACGTGCAGTGAATATCGATCCCGATTTTTTTGCAGCACACAATAATTTAGGCGTTGCATTTTTAGCACGGCAACATATTCCTTTCGCATTAAATCATTTTAAAGAAGCATTACGGATTCAGCCAAATAATCGTGCCATTGAACACACTGTGCAAGTGTTATCAGGTGATAAACGATTAATCGCATCGCCGCCTGATTATCTGAAAAATTTATTTGATTCTTACGCAGATCATTATGAAATGCATTTACTCACTGCATTGGAATATAACGTTCCAACGTTATTATTAAACGCGGTGCGCGAAGTAAAACCTTCATTAGGCGAGTTAAATATTCTTGATTTAGGTTGTGGAACAGGATTATGCGGCGATATATTTAAACCTTTCGCAAAAAAATTAGACGGTGTCGATCTTTCAGAAAAAATGTTAGCGGTTGCGCGTGGGAAAAATATTTATGATGAGCTCGCTGCAGAAAGCTTAGAAGATTTTTTATTATCGAAACACACAGCAGAGTACGATTTAATTTTAGCAGGTGATGTGTTTGTGTATTCAGGTGATCTTTCAATTACTTTCGAATTAGTCAGAAAAGCGTTACATCCGAAAGGATTATTTGCGTTCAATACGGAAATTACAGAGGAAAATGATTTCAAAATAAATCAATCAGGACGATTTGGACATCATAAAAATTATATTCAATCGCTCGCTGAAAAAAATCATTTCCGAATTGCGTTTTATAAAACAGAAATCACACGCATGCAAAATAATGAGCCAGTGTATGGACATTTGTATGTGTTGGAATTTCTGTGATAACGTACTTGTCATGCCAGCATGCTTTTAGCTGGCATCCAGTGCCTTTAAAATTTTAAATCACACTGGATGCCACCTCTCGCAAAAAACGCTCGGCTGGCATGACAAAAATTCAGGAAAACGGAATGAAAAAACTTTACCTCTTCATCGGAACATTTTTTATTTTATTGCTCACCGCCTGCGCGAGCACAACACAACGTTCTTCCTTCGATCAAATTTTATTAAATGAAAATTGGATACAAAAAATCAACACTAATCCTGATATTTTTGTAAAACACGCCGATCCATGGTTTTTATCAGGCTCCGCAAATGGTATTGAAAACAGCGTAAAAGACATGCCTTACTCGAGCGCAATATCTATGTTAAAAGTACGCGTTCCGAATTTTACAAATTTAACTGTGAATGGTCCTTTCCAAGTTCAAATCGTTCCAACAAAAACACGCAATAAAGTCAGTGTGATTGGACCCAACAATCAAGTGCGTCAGCTCATGTTTTCTGTGAATGGAAACACATTAAATATTGCTGTTCCAAAAGATGCTCCGATCAATTGCAATAATGTGATTGTGCGCATTGAAATGCGCGAATTAAATCAATTAATCAATTCAGGTCCCGGTGATGTGTTAGGCAGAAATATTGCGACATCCCATTTAAAAATTAGCGCATACGGAAGCGGTCATATTTATTTAGTGGGAAGAATGAATGTCACGAATATTTCACATTTTGGTTCAGGGTGCATTGTTTTAATTGGTGCCGATACACCTTGTTTAATAGTGAAAATAATTGGAAATGGAAATTTAAATATCAGCGGACGCGTGGGATTACAAACACTCAATCAAACCGGAAATGGATATGTCAATATTATTGGCTTAGATAGTAATTCACTGAATATCGGCGCAAGTGGTGCGGGAAAAATTTCTTTAGCAGGTTATGCGAAAGTAAAAAATGTTGTTGCGGTGGATTCGAGTCAAATTTATTTATATTGGGTTTTAACAGATGATTTACACATCATAGGACGCAACAATGCACGCATTGCACTCGCAGGGTGTGCAGAAAATTTAGATATTAATTTATCTGATAACGCACAATTTTTAGGAAAATATTTACACGCTAATCAAGTTTACGTACGCACCGCAGATGCATCACATGCAAACGTGAGTGCAGCACGACGCATTTACGCAGCCGCATCGGGAAATAGTGGAATTTATTTTTATGGATCACCGACAATTATTTCGCGATATGTGTCAGGACAAAGTGCGATTGTTCCTGTTTGGAAAGATATGGCAGTGCCAGAAGTATTACCTTCACCACCACCCAGTGCTTATATGAATCGACCATTAAAATAATTTTCGTTGTCATGCCAGCATGCTTTTAGCTGGCATCTAGTGCCTTTATTAAAAGGTGGATGCTAACCCCTCTCTCTTAATAATTCCTTAAGATTCCAGTGCTAAACTTCTATTTCATTTATTGAATAGAACATTAAATTATGGAATCTCACAATCCGAAAAATCAAAATGCAGCTGCAGCTGCTCCCACTTCTGTTGCAAAAGCAAGTGACCCCGCACCTTCTTCCACTTTTAAACGAATTTATTTTTCAAATGGATTAATCGATAACAAATATGTTGTCGTCACAGACAATACAGCAAACGCAGAAAATCAAGTTTATTTATTAAATGTGAATGATCAAAAAAAGAAAGAAATACTTGATGCAAAAAATCCTGTAGCTGTTCGTTATACAGCGACTCACTTAGCAATAGAATATGATGCGAAAGATCCTGATTGCATAGCACATCAAACCAACAGAATTGATTGGTATGACTATGAAAATGATTCTGTTACAAAAGAAACAGATCGTTTTGGTCATTTACTTTCTTCTGCTGCAAGAGAAATATGGATTCTCCAGCGAGATTCTTTTCAGTGTAATTATTTAATCAATTTAATTTCTGCCAGCAATACTCGAATGTTTCCTCCACCTGACACTTTTAAACAACCTAACATTCGCATGCATGTCACAGCAGATCATTTGGTTTACTGTGTTCCAGGAAAACTCATGGCTTGTCCTGGTTATGCCAATGATAGTTATTATGGGAATAACCACCCTTATGCAACACATTATTCTTCTCCCTCATTGCTATATTGTGATACGTCAGTCGATGGAAATTATTTTTATGAAGTAACACCTGAATATAAATTAACTGTTTATGGACGCAGCCGTGGTTTAAAAGCAGAGGAAATAACGAGTCTTACCAGAATCAGTAAAAAATTAAATATCAAATTTTTTCAAAATTTTTTAATCGTTGTTAATGCAGATGAAAAAAATATTTTTTCGATTGATCTTGAAAAAGAAGATCATCCTATTGAACCGCTCACAGAAAATGCTGAAGGTGTAATAGAAGATTACACGATTGATGAAGATGGCGTTATTTTATTTTCTGATATGGTTGCACCTGATCAAGTTCATTTAAAAAAATCGGATGTATTATCGAAAAAAGTAATCACAAAAAAAACATTGTCTGAATGTTTTCAGCCATTTTTTCCTTCTGTTTTAATCCCTTTCATTTTAGCTTATTACAATTTCAATTTTGCAGTTCAAATACAAGAACCGCGCGATTTTATTTTGTGGATGACGGCAATGCAGCTAAAGGTTGTACAGGACACCATGCGAGAAACTGTCGAGCGCCGTACAGCGGAGGATGGAACCGTATTAGTTTCTCTAAGATATTTTTCTCATGAACTCGATGGTATGATTCGTGAAATCATGGAAGCATCTACAGCTGATCCTTACATGAATTATCGACAAAAATTTGAAGAAATGTATGCTCGATCGCGTCGACGTGAAAATGAATCGGAGTGGAAACCACTCAATTTTTTAAATTTCCACCATTGCGAATTTTTATGGGATGTAAGTGATCGTATTGCTCTTGCCACTCAACATCAAAATGCGAAAGCAGCTAGAGCAATTTCTTTAGCTTCAACGAAAGATAGTTTATTTCATACTGCTGCTGCGGGAACAGCTGCAGCAGGCAGTGAAGAAACGCCCGTCAACCGTCCTAACATTGGATAAAATTTAAATTTTTTCTAACACTCGCAAATTTTGACTCAGTGATTCTGTATTAAATGACATGCTAACTTGGCTGAGTAATGCCTTCAACATATTATCCGTTTCACTGTAATCTTTATAACGCGACACATGAAATTCATTTTGCATCACATCCGAAAGATTACCCAGTCCATCGACTAATCCTAATTTTAAGGCTGTTTTTCCAGACCAAAAATCACCTGAGAAAAGTATTTTAGGATCCGCATTTAATTTTCCTTTGCGTCCTTCCATCACGACTTGAATAAAATTATCGTGCACTTCATTAATCACTTCTTTTATTTTTGTGGTGTCTTCTGCACTTTGCGGTAAGAAAGGATCAAGACGATCTTTATTTTCACCTGCTGTAAACACGCGGCGTTCGATTCCTAATTTTTTCATCGCATCAGGAAAACCAAAACTTTTCATAATCACGCCAATTGATCCTGTGATGGTATTCGGATTCACATAAATTTTATCGGCACCCACAGCAACATAATAAGCACCGGATGCAAGTAAATCTTCACCGACAACAATCACTTTTTTGTGATATTTATTTTTCATTTGAATTAATGCATCGTGAATAATCGCTGCTTGCACAGGTGTGCCACCACCTGAATTAATCACTAATATCACACCTTTTGCGTCGGCATCACGAAATGCTTCTTTCAAAATAGGAAGAACTATTTGAGATGAAAAACTTTCATTCGGTGCAATCATTCCATCCAATCGAATGAGTGCGACATAATTTTTATCGCCTGCAACATTCAATGTGGGCTGTTTGTCATTGAATAAAAAGAATGCAGCCAATCCAATCAGTAAAATCACGATAAAAAATCGAATATTTTTCCAGAGGCGTTCTGATTTTCTTTCTTTGATTAATTCTTTGACTAAATCTGCTGTAACAGAAGCAGGGGTTATATCATCTTGCATGGTCATTCCTCGAATAAAATTTAGCGCATATTACCAATATGACGTGCTAAAATCCAAAAATATTGAACGTGATGAATTTTTTGATTTTGCTTCCACGAAAATTTATCCGAGGGGTGGTGTCGTGTGGTACTCCTGTTTTTTTTGCGCACGCTTCATGCGCAAAAAACAACAGGAGACCACACGGCGACAGGACCCCGAGGCCGTAATTTCAACAAAGCAAAATCAAAACCACGAAATTAAGACACTGGATGCCACCTCTCGCAAAAAACGCTCGGCTGGCATGACAAAAAATTCTGGAGAAAATATGTCTTGGTTAATTAATGCAGAGCAACTCGATAAATTTAGAAAAAGCCAAAAAAGTTTAATTATCTTCGATGCAAGTTTGCATTTAGGCGATGAAAACCATCGCAATGCACAGCAAGAATTTACAGAAAAACATATTCCCGACGCAAAATTTTTTGATATCGAATTATTCAGCGATCCGAATACTGATTTACCTCACATGCTTATCCAAGATGAAAAATTAATTAGTGAAAAATTAAGCGCACTCGGCGTACGAAACGATTACAAAATTATTTTTTATGACAACAGCACATTGCGTACATCTTGCCGCGCATTATGGATGATGAAAATGTTCGGACATAATCCCTTCCAACTTTATATTTTAGATGGCGGATTAAATGCGTGGATACAATACAACAATAAAACAGAATCCGGCGCACCAAATTATTCTCCTAAACAATATACCGCGACATTTCAATCACAATTCATTCGCACACTTTCACAAATGAAAGAAAATGTTAAACATCCGAAAGAACAAGTCGTTGATGTGCGTCATTCAATTCGTTTTATTGGAGGAAAAGAACCGCGCCCTGGTTTGCGAGCAGGACATATTCCCGGTAGTTTTTGTTTTCCTTTTTTCACGATGTTTGATCGCGACACACAGCTGTGGAAACCACTCGATAAAATTCGCCGACAATTAAAAGGAATTAGTTTAGATTTAAATTATCCGATTATTTCAACCTGTGGATCAGCGATTACTGCACCGATTTTAGATTTTGCTTTAGATTTATTAGAACATAAAAATCATTCTGTTTATGATGGATCGTGGACAGAATGGGGTGCGGAGAAATTATATTCAGGTGAAATAGATTTATCTGAACGACCTGTGGAAACTTGTTTGGAAAATTAATTAGCTGTCATGCCAGCATGCTTTTAGCTGGCATGACAAACATCTACCTCATCGCCTGCACACATTTTAATAAAAAATAGCGCAAATCCTTCATATTTTCGACCCACCCCACAAAATAAATATATTTTTTATCTTCCACACGTAAAATATTTTCTATTTCATCAATTGCTGCATCCCAATCTTCCACACCCCCTTTGGGTTTACGCAATTCAATCGCTTCAGCTAATGAAAAAAATAATAATCCCACTTGATCTGCAATAAAATATAAATTCTTTTTTATTTTTTTTAATGTTTTTTTATCGAGTGATTGCCGCGTCAGCGCGTGCAATGAAAATAAAATTTCACCGATTTGAATGACGCGAATTAAAAAATGTCGGTGCCCTTCACGCAAACGCGCGTGATATCCTTTTTGTAACACCCATTCAGGCGCAGTTCGGAATGCATTTTCAACTTTCACTCGAATCATTTCTATTTCTTGTTCTGTATTTTTTTGATAAAGACGATTCGTCAGCGCGTGAAAATAATCTTCATAAACGCTTAAAAGAGGCACAATAGCATTTTTAAAATCGATTTCTGCAGGGCCTCTAAATAAAATCAAGCTACTTAAAAAAGCAAACAGCGCCGCAATAAAAATAAATTGCGCGCTGAATAAAAAATATTCCTGAAGCGCGAATACGATTAATACAATCAGCGCAATCCATATTCCTCGGTAAACAATAAAGAATTTTTTCATGGGTTAGGTTTCGATGTTTGAAAAATATTTTTTAAGAGACGATCAAATAAAAAAAGATTTTCAATAAAAATAGCAAAAACGATTGGGAATTTTGCAACGACATTCAGTGTATTTTGATACAGTGTTTCAAATGCAAAAATATGCGACTCGAGCGCGGGTGAAATTTGAAGCGTTTCTAATGAAATTGAAATCGCTGCAGAAATTTGCGCGAATTCTTGATAACACATTTCCAATACAGCGGCTTCTTGTACGCGATAGCGTAACAATCCCAGATCTAACATCACTTCATAACTTTGCTCATATAAAGAAAGTAATGGATTTTTTTCTTCGCGCAAGCGCTGAAAGATTTTTAAAATTGCTAAATTTTTTTCGTATAATAATCTTTCTCGTTGAAGATGATGTTCCACATAATCACGCTTGATATAAATATCAAAAATATTTTTTTGTAATTCATTGAGCGCGCGCAAAAAATGCTTGTCTGCGGAATTCACAATGTCATTCCTTTAAATTTGATGCGGAACAATCCAACCCAACGCATAAGCAACTAACAATAAAATAAATAGAAAAAGTGATAATCCAATACGCCACGTGAGTGCTTTGACAACGCGTGTGGAATTACTTCTGTCACGGACTAAATAAAATAATCCACTGCCTAAACTGTAGACAATAATGAACATGAAAAGAACAACGATGAATTTAAATAACATATGATTTCCTTTCAAAAAATAAATTGTTATTGCGAAGGGATCTGAGCCGCAATGACGAATAGTGTATTCTCAATTAAGGTCGATTTCACGTCCGTTTTATCTTATAATTTGCGACCTTTAAAAGTAAAAGCCTCACAATGAAATTATTACAATATATTGCTCCACACCATTTGCTGACCGCCTTTGCTGGCTGCATGGCAAACTGTCGATGGACATGGTTAAAAAACCGACTCATTCACTGGTTTTTAAAACGTTATAATGTCCCACTGTCTGATGCCGTGTTGGAAAAAGTAGACGATTATCCGAGTTTCAACAGCTTTTTTACGCGTCATTTAAAACCTGAATTGCGCCCGATTACAAAAAATCCCAATGAAATTGCGTGTCCTATTGATGGCTTTGTCAGCCAAGTCGGCATCATTCAAAAAAATCTTTTATTTCAAGCGAAAGGATTTTATTACAATTTGCTAACCCTGTTAGGAAACGATGAAAAAAATACGCACGATTTTTATGATGGGAATTTTGCAACATTTTATTTATCGCCTCGCGATTATCATCGCGTGCACATGCCGCTGGATGGGAAATTAATTCAAACCACTTATGTGCCAGGAAAATTATTTTCTGTTTCTCAAAAAACAACAGCAAGCATTCCAAATTTATTTACGCGAAATGAACGATTGATTTCTATTTTTAATACTGAGCTAGGAAAAATGGCAGTTATTTTTGTAGGCGCCATGTTAGTTGGAAATATTGCGACAGTATGGAATGAACAGGTTGCTTCGAAAAAAATTCACACACAATTATTTTCAGGTGAAATTTCTATCGCACGCGGCGCAGAAGTGGGTCATTTCAAAATGGGTTCAACGATTATTTTGTTATTCGAAAAAAATAAAATAAATTGGCTGGAAATGCTACAAGAAAATTCTGTTGTGCGTGTCGGTGAAGCGATTGCAAACGAAAAAGGGTGATCTCCTGATCACCCTTCCCTACAACTAACCTACCCTGGGCTTCCAGGCCCACGCTGCTGTTCCGTAGCAGCCTATCCATAAAGAGCTGATCCCTTAGCCGTTCCCTTTGATCATCCTTGGCTTTTCGATAATAGCAAAAGATGATCGCTGCACAATCTAATTCAACACAGGATGCAAATGCAATAAAAAATAAAAAAATTTTTTACTTGAAAAATAAATTAAAATTTTGCAGATAAATGGTTTAGATTTGAAATGGATGAAATTTGAATGGCGATTTTCTTACAAAGATTTTCTGAAATTGATTACAAGATGCTTTTATTTTCTCTAGAATTTAAATAGCGTAAGACCCATCGATGCAACGCAGATCCAAAATAAATTCCAAACATCGCAGCACCAAAAATAACAACCGCTAAATAAATTGGCATCAATCCTACAACAAGCACATGCCAATGATGCGACCAATGATTGATGCTAGAAAGCACAAAAGGAATTGAAAATGGCAGTAAATCATCCTTCAATAATAAATAATAGATAAAATAAATCGCCAAAATTAAACTTAAAATGGCGCCCAAATTTAAAGTGTATTTCAATGTCCGTTGTTTTTTCATGACAGCTTCACTTCCTAATAAATAAGTGAAATGCATTGTACTCTGCTTACCTTAAGAAAAAATTAAGACATCTCGAAATTTTTTTGGGGAAGGATCCGTATTCTTAAGAAATCCTTAAGGTTTCTAATGTATCCTCTGCGCACTCAAAAATAACCCACATAAAACGAGACAAACAATGCTAAGAAAAATAAAACGAAAAACACCTGCTATCACCACTGCTTCTACTGGTTCATCTAGCACACCAGCTGCCCAATCAGCTGCTGCAAATAGTGCTGATAGCTTGAGATGCGATGAAAAATTTGATGCAAAAGCAATAGAAAAAGCCATTCAACTTCTGAAAACAAAACGGCAACCTGTTGCAACTGTCACTGCAACTGTCCCCGTCAGTAGCTCTGCTTATCTTTTTGATCAATCCGCACGAGCATATTATCCAACTATAATTATTTCAGAAGAAATAAAAAATTTAATTCAAGACATCAATAATAATTTACGCGATCAAATTTTTAAAAATATATTACAACCACAACCCAAAAATACTTTCTCCCAAAAAACAGAGATTAGAAAATCTATCGAAAATCATTTACTCAGCTTAACTCCATTTTTAACGCGATGTGTGGGCGAACAAGATATCGGAACAGTTCTTTTGCATATGCACAAAGATATTTTGAGTTATCTTGCCAATAATCAAGATGATTTTCTGCACATGGGGAATGTTTATACTTTCATTGCAATCAGCTTAAAAAAGCAGCTGAGCATTCACACTAAAGCTGATTATGATTTTAATGAGTTTATTAAATTATGTGGACTCACTTTATCGGTGAAAGCGTTAGATGATTTAGCATGGGATTTTTTTATGAAAGAAACTGAAAATTTATCGGTTGCAATGCTGATTTATTTATTTCAGATGATGCCTCCTGCTTCTCTCACAGAACAAAATCAAATCATCAATTATTTATCTCACATTATTAATACGATTAATGACAATCATCTTTGGGAAATCCAAGCCCTTTTTATTAATATGACGATTTGTGTAGAACGTTGCCTTGCAGCAAAAGCAACACAACCCGCGTTAACACTTCCAACCGGTGCGAAACTCGTTGAACTTTGTTTCGTGATGGCATTTAAAGCGCAAGAGAGAGTATCCGTTCAAGAAGATCCTACCGGTGGTACCAGCCGAGTATTCCTTCCATTACAACATATTCGTAATGATGAATTGCTGATGATGCAATTAGATTTATTACCCGCAGTGAATATTCCTATTGATATGTTTAGCGATAGTGCACTGCAAATGAAATATAGAGATATTTTTTTCAAAATCCTCAAACAAAGAAATGTGTTTGCGGCAGAATCTACTGTTGTTTCACCAACAGCAGTGTTGTGTACTACACCTCCTGCTGCAAGTCTTATTAAATCAGCGCCTTCATTAGCAGAAATAAAAGCCCCAAAAAAATCAGCTGCGTCACCATTGCAATCTACTGCTGCTTCATCCATGCGATTATTTTCACCTGCATCGTCATCGAGTGCAGCTACTTCAATAGCGAAAAAAAATATCTCTGCAAAGTTAGAAACACCCTCTGTTCCAAGTGTGTATGATGCTGCTCAACCAACGCGCAAAAAAAATGATGATAAAGGTTCTCCGGATAACACTGTGGATTATGAACTTATTTTCCAACTGTTTGGAGAAGTAGTGTCGCCTGCTGTGGGTCTTCCAATTACGCCGGATACACCTAAAGCAGATACTTTTTCTGAAGAAGCGAATGATAATTTTGCATTGCCAGCAGCAACTGCTGCAGCTAGCACATCCACTTCGAAAAAATTAAAAAAATAATCCTCAATAAAAATGGGATCTATTTTAATGATGTTATTCTTACGAGTGCGCGCGTTTCACGCTCGCTAAAATTTCTTTTTTAGCAGCTTCTGCATCATCCCAACCTTCCACCTTCACCCATTTTCCTTTTTCTAAATCTTTATAGTGTTGGAAAAAATGTGAAACCATGTCGAGAAATTCTTTTCCTAAATCTTCTAATTTTTTTACGTGTGAATAAATCGGTGTTAATTTATCAACAGGAACAGCTAATATTTTCGTATCTTTTCCTGATTCATCTGTCATGCGTAACATTCCAATCGGACGACAACGCACAACAACGCCTGGTAATAATGAAAAAGGTGAAACCACTAACACATCCACAGGATCACCATCTTCCGATAACGTATGTGGAATATAGCCATAATCACAAGGATATTGCATCGACGTTCCTAAAAAACGATCAACAGTGACCACGCCTGTTTTTTTATCCACTTCATATTTTACAGGATGACTGCGTGATTGAATTTCAATAATCACATTAATATCATTTGGAATATCTTTACCAGATTCTACTTTTTCTAAACTCATATTTTTTCCTTTTTAACAGGTGTGTGAATTGTTTTTAATGGGGCCTCGACACGAGGTGCACTGTTGCGTATTTGTTTTTTCAAGATTCGCATTGACTGAAACGCGTCCATCAAATACAAAACATTCACCTTCATAATAAGCACCGCCCACTTCTTTAAAATAATTTAAAATGCCGCCGTCTAATTGATAGACATTTGAAAAACCATGATTGATTAAATGCACCGCTGCTTTTTCACATCGAATTCCGCCGGTGCAAAACATGACAATCGGTTTATTTTTTTCGAGTGAATGA
>JABDDA010000020.1:0-511 GCA_013287845.1 Gammaproteobacteria bacterium | reverse complement strand
TGAAATATTGCATCCCTAAATTACGGGCATTTTTAAAAGTTCCAAATTGAAACTCATAATCATTACGCGTATCTAATACAATCATGTCACGATTTTCATCAAACCATTGTTTAAATTCCTCGGGAGAAATTGCAGGCGCGCGCATTTTTTCTGGATTGGCAGCGGGATTTCGCATCGTAATAATTTCATCTTTAATTTTTACTTTCATCAAACGAAATGGCTGTGTTTCAGATTCACTTTCACGATATGTCATCGATTCAAAACGCGCATCTTTTTTTAAAAAATTTTTAAATTGCATGATGTGATCTGTATTTCCTGCAAGAGAAAGATTAATGCCTTCTTCACTTAATAAAATCGTTCCTTTTAGCTGAAGACGTTTGCATTCTGCTAAAAATTGCTCACGCAATTGAGGCAGATCTTTTAAAGAAATAAATTGATAGCTAGCTATATTTAACATTGGCATAATGGCCCACATCATCGTTATGAGTGGCGCATTTTATCAGAAGTCATT
>JABDDA010000019.1 GCA_013287845.1 Gammaproteobacteria bacterium | reverse complement strand
CAACTGCGTCGCAACACACGATTTCAACTTTAATTTTTGATGAAGTCGATGTCGGCGTGGGTGGTGGAACAGCTGAAATTGTAGGGAAATTATTAAGATCTTTAGGAAAAACACATCAAGTGTTATGCATTACACATCAGCCACAAGTAGCAGCACTTGGACATCAACATTTACGTGCAGAAAAATATTCTGAAAAAAATACAACGTTCACGCGTTTTGAATTATTAAATGCAAATGAAAAAATAAAAGAAATCGCGCGGATGTTGGGTGGAATTAAAATTACAGAAAAAACATTAGCCCACGCGAAAGAGCTAGTAGAAAATTAATTGTCATGCCAGCCGAGCGCTTTTTGCGAGAGGTGGCATCCAGTGACTATCCAGTGACTTTGTTAAAAGTCACTAGATGCCAGCTAAAAGCACGCTGGCATGACAATTACTGGCATTTTTTACAAATTCCATAAATATTCAAACTATGATCTGTAATTGCAAACCCCGCATCAACAGCAACTTGTTTTTGACGTTCTTCAATAACAGCATCCACAAATTCTTTCACCTTCCCACACTTCATACACACTAAATGATCATGATGCATCCCATAATCAATTTCAAAAACAGAATGCCCTTCCGCAAAATGATGACGCACCACTAATCCCGCTTCTTCAAATTGCGACATAGCGCGATACACTGTCGCTAAACCAATATCTTCTCCCGCTTCTTCTAATATGCGATAAACATCTTCTGCACTCATGTGATGCTCTTTTGCACTTTCAAGAATTTTTAAAATTTTCATGCGCGGCGATGTGGCTTTTAATCCCGCTTTTTTAAGATCTGAATTATCCATTAACGAATCACTCCTATATCAAAATTTTATTAAATCCGGTATCATTCGCGCCAGCTAACAAAGAGGCTTTTTAAAATGAAAAAAATAATTCCTATTCTTTTTATTGCATGCGCATTAACCAGTTGCTCACTTGTTCCCGTTCAAAAAATGGATATTGAACAAGGAAATTTTATTACGCAAGAAAATGTGAATAAATTACATCTTGGGATGACAACAAAGCAAGTAAAAGAAATTATGGGAACACCTGAGTTGCTAAATACCTTCACTGCTAATCGTGTGGATTATGTGTATACGAACGAGCCGGGAAATAGAACGCGTGTTGAAAGATCGCTTGTGTTAACTTTTTATAAAAAGAAATTAACGAATATTTATTGGAACATGCGATAGTTGTCATGCCAGCATGTTTTTAGCTAGCATCCAGTGATATAAATAAAAAAATATTCAGCTGTCATGCCAGCATGTTTTTAGCTGGCATCCAGTGACTTTATTAAAAGTTGGATGCTACCCCTCTCGCAAAAAACGCTCGGCTGGCATGACAATATAAAAACTATTTTCCACGTTTTCTTCTTGCTTCTTTCGGATCAATCGTTAGCGCCCGATAAATTTCAATTCTTTCTCCTGCGCGCACGATATCAGATAACAAAGCCGCCTGACTAAATATCCCTATTTTTTGCTTAGTTAAATCAATTTCAGGAAAAATTTTTAAAATACCCGATAAATGAATCGCTTTTTCAATCGTGCAACCCTCTTCTACTTCACACAAAATAATTTTTTGCTGCGCAGGCATTGCATACGCCACTTCAATTTTAATTTTCATGATAAATCTCAGCTGCACGCTTCACAAACGCATCCACTAAATTATTTGCAATATGATTAAAAATCGGCTGAAACATTCTATCCACTAAACTTTTTGTAAATTCAAAATCTAATTCTAAACACACTTTGCACGTTTGCTCATTGAGAGGAATAAAATCCCAAATACCTTCTAAATGACTTAATGGGCCCTCTATTAATCTCATTTCAATACGAGAAAATGGCTGTAAAATATTGTGCGTAGAAAAACGTTTATGAATTCCCGTCCAAGCAATTTCTATTTCTGCTTGCACTTCTTTTTCAGATTGAGAAATCACTCGCGCAGAATGACACCACGGTAAAAATTGCGGATACGTTTCAATCGCATTCACTAATTCAAACATTTGGCGTGCAGAATGATGCGTAATCACATTTCGTTCTAATTTCATTTTAAAGTTCCAAATAAGAGATTAAATGCATTATACTCTGCCCCATGAAACAGAAACAGAAATCAAATCAATCCATCGCCGTTAATCGCAAGGCTCGTCATGATTATTTTATTGAAGAACGCTTTGAAGCCGGCATGGCACTCGAAGGTTGGGAAGTCAAAAGCCTGCGCGCAGGCAAAGTACAACTCGATCAAGGCTATATTTTGCTTAAAAATGGCGAAGCGTTTTTGATTGGCGCATTAATTACCCCTTTAATGACAGCGTCAACTCATATTGTTGCTGATCCACAACGCACACGAAAATTATTATTACATCAAAGAGAATTAAATAAATTAATCGGTTCTGTTGATCGCAAAGGTTATACATTAATTCCCTTATCTTTGTATTGGAAACACAATCGCGTGAAATTAGAAATTGCACTCGCAAAAGGAAAAAAATTACATGACAAACGCGCAACAGAAAAAGAGCGCGATTGGCAACGTCAAAAACAACGAAGCTCTTCGAATTTTGAATAAGTAAAAAAACACTGCTTTTTTAGCATAAAAATACTTGCGAAATAGAAAGTGTTGGCGTAATTTAACGTTCCGCCATGTGTTATAATTGTTATTGGGGGCGACCCGGTTTCGACGTGGGTCGCGAAGCTAGAGGGGCATGTCGAGGATTGTGGCTCACCTCGTTAACTACGTCACAACACATATAGTTGCAGAATCAATCAGCAACTCTCCTGAATACGCAGCAGTAGCTGCCTAATCGGAGCCTTTCACCAGTTGTGCTTATGCGACTGGAGTTTACGAAAGTAAACACGAGAGGTCATATTACATAAGATCGAAATGCGTTCTGTCTGAGGTCACATTTCTAAACTTTTCAGTCTAGCCTAAAATAATTCTGCCACTCGAAGTGTTTTAGGTGAAATCAAATGAGCTGGCTATACATGTAGATCCGACAGTAGAGGACTTGCGGACGCGGGTTCAATTCCCGCCGCCTCCACCAATTTAAAAACCATCTTTTGATGGTTTTTTTATATCAGAAAAGACTCAAATTAAATAAATATAGGTAAGGAATTTTTTATGGAAAATGATTTAGCTGTATTTGAAGACCACAAAATTCGTCGAGTCTATGATGAGGAATCAGAAACTTGGTTTTTTTCAGTGATTGATGTGATTCGCATTTTAATTCAGCAACCTGATTATCAAGCTGCCAGAAATTACTGGAAGGTATTAAAAAATCGATTACAAAAAGAAGGAAGCGAAGCGGTTACAAATTGTAACCAGTTGAAAATGACTGCAGAAGATGGCAAAGCCCGCCTAACTGATGTCGCCAATGCCGAAACCCTACTCCGTCTTGTTCAATCCATCCCAAGCCCCAAAGCTGAACCCATTAAATTATGGTTAGCAAAAGTTGGATATGAACGCATGCAAGAAATGGCTGATCCAGCCAAATCTCTCGATCGTGCTCGAGAAACCTGGCAAAAATATGGCTACAGTGAAAAATGGATTCAGCAACGCATGATGGGACAAGAAACTCGTAACAAATTAACTGACTATTGGAAAGAACATGGCGTACAAAAACCCGATGAATTTGCAATCTTAACTAATATCATTCACCAAGAATGGGCAGGAATAAGTATTCAAGATCATAAAAAAACAAAAGGACTCAAATCAGAAAACTTACGCGACCACATGAGTGAAGCAGAATTAATTTTCACTGCACTTGCTGAATTATCTACACGACAAATTGCAGAAACAATGAATGCAACAGGCGTGAATGAAAATAAAATTGCGAGCAAAAAAGGTGGCGGGATTGCGAAGAAAGCAAGAATAGAACTGGAAGATAAAACAGGAAAAAAAGTGGTTAGTACTAATAATTATTTATCATTAAATATTGATAGAATAAAAAAATAAATTTTTAATCACGTTGTTTATTTTAAATTATTTTCTTCAACCATTAATAGAAACCATTAAAAAAGTTAACAAACTAATTTATTAGAATAAAATTCTGTTTACTTTTTTTACGTTGGGATTACACTTGACCCCGTAATTCCATATAATTCACATAAATTTTATATTTTTTAATCTTGTTAACCGCTGGAACTTGAACGCTTTTACTTACCTCATTTACTAGCTTAATTGGATAGAGGTTAATTATGATAAAAAATTCTAAGGGATTTGAAATGCATGAACAACACAGAAAAAAATCTGCCTCCCAGAATGAAATCAATCTCTATTGGCTTATTGGCGAAGCAGTATGCATGGTACAAATTTTAGAAGATGCACTCAGCACTTCAATTACACTGAAAAGGGAAATAAAGAAGCCTGGCGCCAGCACTCTGGAAGAGGCCAACAAATTAAGAGAGAAATATCGTTCATATACTCTTGGTAGAGCCATCAAACTTATAAAAAAAGAAAAAATTTTCCCTAAATCATTGCAAGAAGCTCTGGAAAATTTTGTTTCAGAGAGAAATTGGTTGATACATAAATCTATACAGAATGAGAACGAAGCACTGTCTGAATCGAATAAATGTAGAATTAAATCTACTTACGAAACAGCTTGGGTTCTTCTAGAGTCAGTTGAAGCTGATCTTATGCAGTACTCATCATCTATTGGCGTAGATATGTCGAGAGTTCACGCAGCAATACATAAACATTCTGAAGAAAACTGCATTGAAGTTTTAATTCCAAATAAAATTTAAAAAGCAAAATTCAATCTGAACTACGTCACTAAATATTCCTCGAGCTATAGGATAAAGGGGTAGCACCAAAAAGTAACAACTTTAATTCATATGAATTTTATATTTTTTAATCTTGTTAACTGTTGGTACTTGACCCTATTCACTCTCACTCTCTATTCACTCTATTCACTTTCTCTGCTATTCACTATGTCATCTGATTAGAATTAAATTATCCAACGTAATTGCATTAAAAATTCACCCCCTCTAAGATAAGCCCATTTTTTAATATAATTGATACTACTATGTCGATAATCAAAGAAGTTCAGACAATCATTACTCAACTAAATCAACTCCAGCAAGAAGGATTCATCTTTAGAGGACATGAAAACTTTAAATATACTTTAACACCAAGCGCTTTCCGACCAAATACGCTCACAAAAATGAAAAATGAATTTGGAATTGAAGATTCAATCATCGATGAATGGTTTAAAAATAAATTTATTATGCAACACATAAATGAATGGTATCTAGAATATAAACGCAAACTAACGCCTCCCGAGAATCAGACCATAAGTAGGCTTTTACACTATTGTTTATATTTAATGCGTTATAACCATTCCCTAAATCTCTTCGTTCAAAAAAATCCTCACAGAGTATCTCAAAAAGACAGAAACACTATCCTTGAAAGAAATTTAGAATTCTGGAAATCTGAAAAAACATTTCAGCACTTATTTTCTAGTTACTTTCCAAAAATTATTACGCGTCATAATTTAGATGGAACTCTCTTACAGGATGCAAATCCATTTGAAGATTTAGCAAGCGTAGACGAAACACTGCCCCAACATTATGATCCTACTACGGCCGCTTTAGATTGGACTTTAAATCATAATGTTGCGATCTACTTCGCTGTTGGTGAAAAAGAAATAACAGATAAATTTTTAACGATATACGCTCTTAAAATTCACAACCCAGATTCTTCACCTATACACATATTAAATAAAAGTATCTATGTTGAAAATAAACGCGCTGAAAGACAAGAAGGCACATTTACTTACTTCACAAAGCCATGCAGCTTTTATCTTACACATGGGTCTTTACCATCAATTAACTATTTTGATCAACGTTATAAAAACAACCTAGATAAAAGCACATTTGAATTGAAAGAATTTATTATAGAGCGAAGCAAGGACAATATAAGTTATTTGAAAAAAATATTAGAGCAGAATAATATCACTAAACAATATTTATTTCCTGACGAAGAAGAACACACAGAAAAGATAACAGGTTGAAAGGTAATACATACGATTGAAATTTATAAAAATGGCGTTGAGATAATTAACAGATCAAACTCCAATAATTAGCAACTTTAAATTAATATGAATTTCATATTTTATAATCTTGTTAATTGTTGAGACTTGAGCCCCACTCACTCCATATTGAAGCGATGTTTGGTGCGTCAACTAGCCAACCCAAGAGATCTACCCCAATAGATATGATGCCCCTTAAAGAATAGATGAAAAAACATTCTCGGAAAAAATAACGAGAATCTGAATATTTAAAGTTTGTGTTATATGTTGGTAGAAATGCGTTGTAAGTAATTTTCATTTTCCCAAAATGATTATCACCTAAGCAAATCATCTTAGCGTTTTTAATTACCCTTATAAAAGAGTAACAATTATCAAATGAAAAATTTGCATGATTCATTTTCTTAAGCCTTTTTAAGGCTAAATTTCGAGATTGTGATTTACGCGCATTTTTTTATACTGCGATGACACTTGACCCCGTTTAGTCTCCATTCATTTTAGAAAGAAAAATAATAAATAGACTTCTTAAACCCACCCCTGCTTCTTTAAACGACCAAAAGCTACCCGTATATGCTCATATTGAAATAGATCTTTTTTTCTTCTATTCCAACAGTGAACTGCATTTACAATTTCATCCAATGCATCAATATTATTGCACTCGTTCTTAGCAACCCAATGAACAGTTGATAAGAGCTCCATGCCGAATGGGGTCTCAAAGCCATCTATTAATTTTTGAATTCTATCAATACTCTCTAAGTATTCTTTATTTTCATCTAACAGTTTATCAGCTTCATTAATAGAATGACTCCATAAACGGATTTCAGATTTACCAGAACCATCTCCTACCCCTCTAATATAATGATTTTCCATATCTCGCAGTATGTGATTAATGGTATTTGTGAAAGGCCCATAATTCGATTTTTCGAACTTAAGTTTTAACTCATCACCTCGTAAAATATTAAGAAAATATAGCAGCTTTTGAATTTCAAGCTTTGTATATCTATAATCAAGCACATTGTAAATTTGCATTAATTTAATTAACAAAGCTTTCATTACCGTAAGTTTAGGTTTTTTGGTATTCACTTCTATGCTTTCAGGATGTGGGCTATAGAATGGTTCAAATAGCTGTACCTCCACATTTTGCAAATCAGAAAATGCATCGATAATTATTGATTTCACAAGCAACCAGTCTAATCCACCTAGCCCACTACCTAAGGCAGGTATGGCAATAGATTTAATGTTTCTTTCTTCTACAACCTTAACTAAAGAGTCTAACCCTTTTATAATATCTTCAATTTTAGATTTACCCTTCCAATGTCTTTTAGTCGGAAAGTTAATTATATACTTAGGACTATCTGTTGTTTCACGATCAAAAATCAAAACTTTACCTACGATCATTTTCCCCGCATCACAGATTTTTTTATAAAAATTGAAATTATTGGGATATTTATATTTAAACTGAAGCGCGACTCCCTTCCCCATAACGCCGATACAATTGACCGTGTTGACAATTGCCTCAACATTCGCGCAGAAAATGTCCCCATTCTTTATAGTAATCATATGTAATACCAGTCTGAATATACTTTTACACTCATTGATACTCCATTCGCCTCAAGAATGCTTTCAACTTGAGATCTTACCATATCATTTAAGGTTACAATCCCAGCACACCATGCAAGATTTACTTTTTTGTACACTAAAAACTCGGCTTGCTTTCTTTCTTTTCTATCAGGATTCTCGGGCGTATTGTTCCACCATTGACCCTTTATCACGCTCATATCTAAATACTTATCTAAATCACAAAGATTATTACTAAAGTTAGCTAATGCTAAAATTGCATGCCTATCCGTAAAAACAAAAGACTGCCCTGACTCTTTAATAAGCTTAGGTTTAGACACAAAAAAGATTATCTCGTTTTGTCTATGCCTATTTACATAAAGCATTGGCGTGAGACCCCAAAAATAGAATGGAACATAATCATAAAGTGTACCACCAGGTTGTATTTCAACCTGCTTTGTAGCACGTTTGTCCTGTACGTCATGATTAGAAATATCCTGAAAACCGATATTTCGTTTTTGTATCTCACTTTTGCAGATTAATTCACCTGCTTTAAATATTGACTCTAAATTGTGAGTTGATGTCATATGACAAATATTTCGATCCATAGATAATCCAATTATATTTAATCGCATTCTATCAAGAGTCTAGTAATGTATGAAGAAATACAAGCAAGACTAAAAAATGTCATTTGAGAATTGATATCTCTATTAGTAAAATGATATATATAATTTTTAACAAATAGTCTAAGGAACCCGGTTCAATCCCCTCATTAATACGAAGATTTTGGGGCTTAATTGGGGGCTTACAGAAAAATCACATTGAGTTAATTATTTATTATCAATCAGTTAGTTAACAAATGTGATTGACGCCGCCCCACCAAATTTCAAAAAACCCCTTTTTTTAGGGGTTTTTTATCTTTAACGAACCACACTCCCATCATCTCAAAAACTCGTGATAAATTTATATCAAAATATTCTTGTGATATCTTTAACACAAATTTCATGAAATATATTATTCTTTTTAATATCAACAAATTAAAACTATTATACGACCCAAATTGACGATAGCATTTAACATGCTATAATTTATTATATGTCCCAAATTGGCGAATACTTATGAAAGTCAAATATGAAGAAAGCATAGAGTACAAAGCCCTCCTCCGCCTAAAAAAAATTCGCGGCACTGTGGTTTTGCGAAAAGATTTCAATGATCTTGGATCTTATCGCCAAATCAGCCGTGCATTAAAAAAAATAATCGCGGAAAAAAAATTAGTAAAAATTAGTGCTGGAATTTATGCTAAAACCTATTCTTCAAAATATACAAACACTCCTCTTATCAAAAATGGCGCAGACCCCACTCTCAGATCAGCTTTAAAACGTCTAAATATTGAGTACGAACCAGGCAGTGCAGAAAAAGCATATAACGAAGGCAAAACAACACAGGTTCCAATACGAAACATTGTGAGATTAAAAAATCGTTGTCGTCGTCGTATTGGATATAAAAATAGTAAATTAATTTTTGAGAGAAACATCAATGCTAAATAAAAAAGATTTACGTGATTTAATTGAAACAACGCTGCTTGATATTAAACTAACTGGTGCAGCTGTTGAAAAAGATTATTATGTCACTCAAGTTATTCACGCTCTTTCAGATATTCAAAATGAATGTTTTCGTCTTGTATTTGCAGGTGGTACTTGCTTGGCTAAAGCACACAGAATTGTTGATCGCATGTCAGAAGACATCGATTTTAAAATTCAAATCAACCATGAAAAAAATTTTACTCGATCTCGCTTAATTAAAGAATTAAAAAAATTTCGCGCACAAATCAAATCATCCCTTGCTATGACAGATCTTACAACAGTCGAAGATGCTGCACGCAATGAGGGAAAATATCAACGTATCATATTGAAATACCCACATACTTATCCAATCAGTTCTACATTAAGACCAGATCTTTTACTTGAATTTACTCTTTCAGATATTCGCCTTTCTGTCGAAGACTTATCAGTGAAAACAATTATTGAAAATGTTTTAAAAAAAGTAACTTTATTTGCATCACCAAAAATACCTTGTATCTCTGTAGATGAAACAGCTATTGAAAAATGGGTTGCACTCACTCGACGAATTGTTGCGATTGAACGAAATTATCATCCCGATGATAGCGCATTAGTGCGTCATATTTATGATTTAAACTCAATCATAAAAGCAAATAAAATTAATGCTAATTTTTTCACATTAGCTCAATCTATTATCATAAATGATGCCAAACAATTCAAAAATCAACATCCAGAATATTCAGAAAATCCAAGTGCTGAAATTCGAGAATCTTTAGCATTATTAAAAAATAAAATTATTTGGAAAGAACATTACGAAAAATTTTTAGAAGAAATGGTTTATGATTCTTCTACTGCGATTGAATATGAAAAAGCAATTGCTACTATTGAAGACATTAGCAATAAGATAATTGATTCTCTACCCTATGAGTCAAATTAATGGAAGTTGGTGACAAAATGTCACCGACTGAAATGCAGAATTGTTCGTAATATTAAAAAATTATTTTTGCAAACTAGAGAGATGCTACAGATTATTTTGATTCAATCAGGGTCAAGTGTAATCTCAACCTAAAAATAAAAACCAATTTTAAAATTTTCTTCTCACGCAATCTTGATAAATCTATCAGTATTATCCGCTAATTTAATTTCAATCATTTTATTATTGATCTGATTCACCATAAAACCCGCACATGATTTTATTATTTCTTGCATATCATCCCAATATTCTTTTTCTTCACCTTTATAAATTGCTTTTGCTCTTTCCATAACTGGACGATATTTTTCAGGCAAGTAATGAATAACCCAATCTGCTGCAGCTGGTTTTGAACGAATAGAATCAGTTTCAACCGTACTCCAAATACGCGCCAATGTGAGCAACACATTACGCGTATCACTCTCAAGATCAGAAATTAAATTTTTCACTGCGTCGGTCGTAGCAATCATGAAATCTTTATAAGGAATTTTACAAAGTAATTGATTGGGATGACTGCCCACTAACGTTTTACTTGCTAATAAAATTTGAGTAATCAGTAATGCAAGATCAGGCATTTCTTTAGTTGGCCACGGTTCTATATTTCCACTTTCAAATTGTTTACGTAACCAATCGCCATATTGAAAATCAAATCGGGGTGGATAATGCCAGGGATTGATTTCAGATTTCTCAACAATAGTTAGCTCAATGGGTAATTTTTTACTTTCCATATAAATGCCGGAAATTTTAAGTAACTTTGTCACAAGTTCAGTTTTTTCTTCACGTGTTGTGGGTCTTGCAGAAACAACGAATAAATCGATGTCGCTGTATTTTTGAAGTCCTCCTAATATTGAAGATCCAAATAAATACACACCGAGTAAATTATTTTTAAATACGTTGTTGAGTAAAATAAGGGATTCGGTGATTTGGTTTGCTGGGTTATTTGACATAATTGTTTGATTCTTTATAAGTATGAGTGATGTTAGATGAGATTGTCGTAGTAATTTTATTAATTTGCAATTCAGATAATATCTTACGGCGGCATCTTGTTTACTTTTTTTACGTTTAGATTACACTTGACCCCGAAATAAGGATAACAATATGCGCATCGCCGTTTCCGGCACACATTTCATAGGCAAAAGCACTTTAATAGAAGATTTTATTAAAACACATTCTGATTATAAATGTGAAATTGAACCTTATTATAAATTACAAGATGAAAAAATGATGGAACTATCATTAGAGCCAAGTCTTGATAGTTTATTAGAACAACTTGATTATAGTATTGAGCAAATCAATACATTATCAAACGAACGAAATATTATTTTTGATAGATGTCCAGTTGATTTTATCGCGTATGCAATGTGCATAACAGATCAAGATTCAATTGATATTAATGATAGTGAAGTTTCTGAAAGATTTCCTGAGGTAAAAGAAGCATTAAACCATTTAGATTTAATTTTATTTTTGCCGATCACTAAAGAAAATTCTATAAACTATACCGAAGAAAATCCTGGCTTTCGTAAAGCAGCTGATAAATGTTTTAAAAAAATATATCGGGATGAGGTATGCGATATATTTCCAAAATATAATCATCCAAAAATTATTGAGATTTCTGGTGATCGTATGACACGTATGAAAACGTTAGAAAGTTATTTAATTAAATAAAATTTAAGAGAATGATATGATTATTGATGATATGTAACACATTCACATCTAAAAATAATGACCACCTATTAACTCTAAAGCAAAAACTCTAAATCAATTTCATCTCTCACTGGAATTCCATGATCACCAACCATCCCAATTGTAGGTTTAATTTTTCTTGAAACTTTCACAGAATCAATATGAATACCGCAAATATTAAATCCTCTTCGCTGATAAAATCGAAAAGCATCTAAATTATCATTCGTTGTCATTAAATAAATTCGTTTACAATTTTTATTTTTTGCAGTTTCTTTTAATTTATCCAACATTAATGTTCCTGCACCTTTGAATTTATCAAATACTTCAAATACAATAATTTCACAATCATGATTTTGAATTTCATAAAATAAAAATCCTGCGATGCCTTTATCATTTTCTGCAATAATTCCCTCTAAAGAATGAGGATAATATTTTTTTCCTCGAATCACTAAAGGTAATCCGCCCCATTCTTTTTCCATTATTTCTTGTAACCAGTTAGAATCATCTTTCGTTGCTGATCTCATTTTCAATACATTATTTGTAGTCATAAATTTCCTTATGCATTTTCAGCAATAAAAATCATGTGGTTTTCGTTTCTAAAAAATTCTTCTCTGCATTCAATATTTTTAAATCCATATTTTTCTAAAATAAGTTCCATCTCATAACGATAATACCAAGAAACATGCATCTGCTCTTTTTCTTCTGCGACTATTTTATTATTAATAATTTTAGTGTAAACAGATTCGCTATAATAAAATTGCTCCTGTTTATTGGCTTTACTATGAGACTGATGTTTAATGATTCCTTCCGGAATAATAACTTCTTTCTCACTCACTTCTTCCTCATTATTTTCATATAATGCATCCCATGGAATAAACATGTCTAAAATTAATTTCCCTTTAGGAAGAAGATGTTTTTTAAAATTTTGTAATGCGTTAAATGCAGAAGATCGAGGATAAAGAAGTTGAAATGAGCCTAGCGCAATTAAAATAATATTATATTGATTTGGCAACGACATTGTTTCAATTGCTTCTTCGAATAATGCGGGATGCAAATCAAGTTTCGCAGCTCTATCTTTACAGCTTTTCAACATCGCAATTGAATTATCAATTCCATGCACAGTATAACCCTGTTGTAAAAATGGAATTAATAAGCGGCCCGATCCACACATTGGCTCAAGAATGACATCATTCTTTTTTAAAAATTTTTTGTAAAAATTAATTTCATCTTCATCTGCAAATTTTTTATCTGCATCATAAAATTCTGTGCATAAAGCCTGATACATCATATCAATCCTCTGTTTAAAATTATAATCTCAATGGAGTCTGTTACAAAATATTCTAGATGAATATAAAACCAACGATAAAGAATATATTGGAATGATTACATCAAAAATATTATAGTTTATAATCTTGTAAAAATCCTGAGCTACAATCAAAACCAACGTTAAAAGGAATTACGATGACTAAGACATTAAAATTTTACGTAATATCACTTGCAACTATCACAACCACCATCGCGATGATATCACCTGCTATCGCCAGTCGTTCTGAACCCATTCCACTTTATGGTTCTTACACCAGAGACTTAGATCGCTCAAAACAAACATTCAACGGTCACCTCAATTCCAATAGTCGTCCATCAAAACAAAAAGAAAATTTCTCTACCGTTTGCGAAGCATCGGGTTGCGTTGCGCGCACACCAAATTTATATGCACCACCCGGAGCACCTAAGTTTATCGAATATCAATGGATGAATAATCGATGGGAATTAAAAGCAGATCACTTTTTCAATTGCAATGATGGCAGCAAAGTCAATTCTACTTTATTTGAATTTTTTACATCGAATGGTGACGGCAGTTTTTCTGGTGAAAGAAGTATTACGATAGGTGGAGCAGGATGTCCGGGAGAAGGTCCTGGAATATATCGAATACCTTTTAAATTAATTCCTATCTAATTTTATTAATTCTATTTTCATCGCGAATAATTTGGATTAGCTACCAAGCGCGCATTTTTAATAACGTTTGAAATAATTTTAAATTCGTTAGGATGCACTTTACCTCGTATCGTCGTGTAACCAACAGAATAAACCGCATCTTCACCATTAAATGCTTTTGAAAATAGCGATTGATCTTCTGCACCAGAACATTCACGACCAATCGTATAATATGTCGCAGATTTTGAAGATTGATTAATGACTTGCGTGGTTACATTTTTGCAGTAAGTCCGAATATCATTTGATTCATTTCGCACAAGCCGCTGCGCACTAATACCAGGAATCGCGCTGTACGGAATAATTTTCGTTGTAATCGCTTCAGCTCGATTCGATCTATCTTGACCTTGAGGATACATAATGACTTCATAACCTTGATTGGTCATCGATCGATTTGCAATGTGCCAAGGAATAACTCCATTTGGAAATTTTAAAAATACAGTTTGTTTTGCGGGTTCATAAGCTACTGCAATAGAAGTAGTTAATAAACACATTATGATTAGTGCTGCGGTAACAGAAAATTTTATTTGCATTGGATAGTAACTCCTTTACGAACGCCGGGAATAGACATTGTTAATTCAGTGACAGGATCTCTTCCAACATAAGCTGCTTCATCACTTAATTTGACATAACCACTCGGACATAATTTTGCAGCTTTGTTGTAACATGTTTGGATTGAAACTGCTTTACCGGAGCAGTCGATGCCGTAGATTTTTTTGTGGTCGGGGGTTTCGCTTTTTTCAGTGACAGTTGCGCAACCGATTAGAGTGAATAGTATGGCGCATGTTAGTAATAAAAATTTCATGTTAATTTTACCCTTACAATTAGAGGGGTATTCTAGCAGTTTGCGGGGAGTTTCAGCAACAATAGACGAATATTTTTTTAGTTTTTTTACGTTGGGATTACGCTTGACCCTGTTTCTCCAAAGAAAAAAAACTTCGCTAGCTAACCCAATTACCTTCATTTTGAACCCGTGCCATTTTGGCACAAGTTCGATCTTTAACCAGTTCACCTCCACATAAATGTTTTGCACATGTTTGGTAACAGCAATTCTAGGTGGAAATATGCCCATTGCAGCTTAAATCTATTGAATCTATCAAGCATCAAGGGCACAATTGTGAACATTTTTACGATTTCAATCCAAATGAAATAAATGAATAAGTAAAATCAGGTAATTCCAAATCACAAGATATACTAATGAATAAAAAAGAAGCCTCAGCAAGAATCAAAATTAATAAATTACTCGAAACAGCCGGATGGCGCTTTTTTGATGAAGATAAAAAACCTGCCAATATTCGTCTTGAACCTACTATTACAATTAGATCAAATGAATTAGATACACTCGGTGATGATTTCGAAAAAACTAGCAAAGGCTTTGTAGATTTTTTATTGCTTAATGAAAAAGGATTTCCCCTCGTCGTACTCGAAGCAAAATCTGAAAATAAAAATCCTCTTGTCGGTAAAGAACAAGCACGAAAATACGCCAAATCTTTGAACTGTCGTTTCGTTATTCTTTCGAATGGTAATCTTCATTATTTTTGGGACCTAAAACGCGGTAATCCTTATATCATCACAAATTTTCCAACCCCTTATTCTATAAAAAAATATCAAAAAACAATTCCTGATCAAAAATGTCTTATCGAAGAAGTGATCAACGATGATTATATTGCTCTCACACAACGTCCAAATTATGCTTCTGATGCGAGTTGGAAAAATGAATCAGAAAGAGCTCATTTTATAGAATCAAATGCTCTTCGCTTTCTTCGTCCTTACCAAAGAAAAGCAATTTCTGCTTTACAAAAAGCAATCGCAGAAGGAAAGGATCGATTTTTATTTGAAATGGCAACTGGAACGGGTAAAACACTTACTGCTGCTGCAATCATCAAACTTTTTTTACGCACCGGTAACGCACAACGCGTTCTTTTTCTTGTTGATCGTTTAGAATTAGAAGATCAAGCTGAGAAAGCATTTAAAAAAATATTATCTAATGACTACAGCACCGTTATTTATAAAGAAAAACGCGATGATTGGCGATCAGCAGAAATTGTAGTCAGCACCGTACAATCATTACTATTTAGTAATAAATATCAGCAATTATTTTCACCAACAGACTTTGATCTTGTTATTTCTGATGAAGCACATCGTTCAATTGGTGGAAATGCTCGCGCTGTTTTTGATTATTTTATTGGTTATAAATTAGGATTAACTGCTACACCACGAGATTATCTAAAAAAATTTAATACAGATCCTAACAATGATGACCCAAGAGAATATGAACGACGCCTGCTATTAGATACCTATCGCACTTTCGGTTGTGAAAATGGGCAACCCACATTTCGTTATTCTTTACTTGATGGTGTAAAAGATGGATTCTTGGTTAATCCCACTGTAGTAGATGCTAGAACCAATATCACAACTCAATTGTTATCAGAAGAAGGATTTACTGTTGAATTTAAAGATAATGAAAATGAAGAACAATCTGAATCATATAAACATAAACAATTTGAGAAAAAATTTTTTTCAGAAGCAACGAATCAACTTTTCTGTAAAATATTTTTAGAAAATGCATTACGTGATCCCATTAGTAATGAAATTGGAAAATCACTTATTTTTGCAGTCAGTCAAAACCATGCAGCTAAATTAGCTCAAATTTTAAATCAGATGGCTGACATTATGTATCCAGGAAAATATCAATCTGATTTTGCTGCACAAGTCACTTCACATATTTCTAACGCACAAGATTATACAAAAAAATTTACTAATAATAATCTTAGTGGATCAGAAAATTTTTTACCCAACTACAAAACAAGCAAAACACGTATTTGCGTGACAGTTGGAATGATGACTACTGGTTATGATTGTCCTGATTTATTAAATCTAGGCCTTTTTCGACCTATTTTTTCACCCACTGATTTTATTCAGATAAAAGGGCGCGGCACACGCAAACATAATTTCAGCGAAGAATTATTTGGTGAAAAAGAAACTATTAATGATCCAAAAAAAATAGCTTACAAGCTATTTGATTTCTTTGCTAACTGTGAATATTTCGAAGAAGAGTTTAATTATGATGAAAAGCTTCAACTGCCAAAACAATCTGATCAAGATGTTGATTACCTTGTAGAAAATGAAAAAATAAAAATAACTCATGGAAAAAATTACGAGCACCTTGGCACTGATGTTATGCGCACAATAAAAGAAGAAGTCATTGGTTATGAAGGAATGAAAATAGATCGAATGTTTTTTGAAAAATTCGAAGATATTGTTCGTGAAGATAAAAAAATTATTGAAGCAGTTGAAAATGGCCAATGGGATAACGTGATTGATTATGTCAATCATGAAATCTTTAACAAACCCAATGAATATTATTCTTTAGAAAAATTACGAAAAGCTGCCGCAGTTGACCGAAGAATAAGTTTACGTGAAATTTTAGAAAAAATATTTGGACTGATTCCACGCTTCAAATCAAAAGATGAATTACTTGAAGAAGAATTTTCAAAATTTATTGCTGACTACAAACCACAAGAAACAGAAGCTATTCCTGCTATCAAAAATTATTTTAAGGCGTATGTGACTAGCGATCAAATTCGACATATTATAGAAAGCAAACATTACACTGATCTTGCTACAAATCCGATTTTTTCTACACGTGATTTTAAAGCAGTTCCTGAATCTTATCGAATAAGGATACCGGAATATATCAAAGATTATGTGTCTTTAAATCAATTTGCATCGTAAAGGAAATTTTATGTTAGATAACGAAACAAAACGGCGTATTGATACTGCTCGCGATATTTTAGTTGGAAAAGTGCCTGATCCAAAATCTCAAGTGGAGCAAATTACAATAGCTCTGATTTACAAATTTATGGATGACATCGATGCTGAATCTGAAGAATTAGGTGGTAAACGAAAATTTTTTACAAATGATTTTGCTCTTTACGGATGGGCAAAATTAATGAGTCCAAGTGTTAGCGGCCATGAGTTAATTGGTTTATATAGCGAAGGCATTTCAACAATGCCACAAAACCCAGGAATTCCACCGTTATTTCGCGATATTTTTAAAAACGCTTATTTACCTTATCGTGATCCTGAAACTCTTAAAAGTTTTCTTAAGTCTATTAATGAATTTAATTATCACGATTCAGAAACGTTAGGTGATGCGTTTGAATATCTTTTATCTATTATGGGATCACAAGGAGATGCAGGACAATTTCGCACTCCAAGACATATTATCGATTTCATTGTTGAAATAATTGATCCTAAAAAAAATGAAATGATACTGGATCCTGCTTGTGGTACAGCAGGATTTTTAATATCAGCTTATAAACATATTATTAAAACAAATAAAGATGCTAAAAATATTTCTTCACTCACTCCCGATGAAAAAGAAAGAGTATCAGAAAATTTTAAAGGTTATGATATTTCACCTGACATGGTGCGTTTATCATTAGTGAATTTATATTTGCATGGATTTTCTAATCCGCATATTTATGAATATGACACACTCACATCTGAAGAACGATGGAATAAATTTGCCGATGTAATTCTTGCTAATCCTCCATTCATGACACCTAAAGGTGGAATCAAACCACATAAACGTTTTTCAATAAAAGCAAATCGAAGTGAAGTTTTATTTGTTGATTACATTGCAGAACATCTTTCTCCAACAGGTCGTGCGGGAATTATTGTTCCGGAAGGAATTATTTTTCAAAGTCAAACTGCATATAAAGAGTTACGAAAAATGTTGGTGGAGAATTATCTTGTTGCGGTTATTTCACTTCCTGCTGGTGTATTTCAGCCTTATTCAGGAGTGAAAACTTCGATTTTAATTCTTGATAAATTGCTTGCGAAACAAAGTGACACGATTGCATTTTTTAAAATAGAAAATGATGGTTTTACTCTTGGTGCACAACGTCGTGCAAATGCGGGTGGACAACTTACACAGGTAAAAGCGGACCTCGCTGAATACCTCGATATTTTACGCGATAATCAATCCATTGATAACCTTCAACCTATGCTTGGCCTAATCGTGCCTAAAAACGAAATCGCTGAAAATGGTGATTACAATCTTAGCGGAGAGCGATATAGAAAAGAGGCAACAATCTCAGTTTCTTTTCCTATAGTAGTACTTGGAGACGTATGTGATATAAACAAAGGCACACCTATCACTCGAGATCAAGTCGTCAAAGGCTATATCCCAGTTATTGCAGGTGGTCAGAAACCTTCTTGTTACCACAATACTTCAAATCGAACGGGCGAAACTATTACAGTCAGCGCCTCAGGCGCATACGCTGGATTTCTTGCATATTTTGATGAACCAATATTTGCTTCTGATTGTTCAACCATCAAGACAAATAATCAGCAACTGCTTACTAAGTTTTTATTTTATCTACTCAAGGCTAAACAAACCGATATTTATGCACTTCAGACGGGCATGGGGCAACCACATGTCTATCCGAAAGATTTAGCAAAATTACAAATCCCACTACCATCACGCGAAATACAGATAGAAATTGTTGTGGAGATTGAAAGTTACCAAAAAATCATCGATGGTGCTCGCGCTGTTGTAGACAACTATCGTCCCTCTATTCTAATTGATCCAGAATGCCCATTAATAGAATTAGGAGATTTGTGCAATAAAATTCAATATGGATTATCTGTACCATTAAATACGAATAATTTAGGCTTTAAAATATTCCGCATGAATGAACTGGTTAAAGGAAAATGTGTTGATAAACAAAATATGAAATATGCTGAGATTTCTTCACAGGAATTTAAAAAATATCGTCTTGAAAAAGGAGATATTCTTTTTAACAGAACTAATAGCTTTGAACATGTAGGACGCGCAGGTATATTTGATTTAGAAGAAGGAGATTACTGTTTTGCATCCTATCTAATTCGCCTCAAAATCAACAAAGAAAAAGCGAATCCTTTCTTCATTAATGCATTCATGAATTCGGATAGTTTTCAACAAGGCATTAAGAAATACGCAAGTAGAGCAATCGGCCAAGCAAATATAAATGCAAAATCACTCTCGAGTTATAAAATACCTGCACCCTCTTTAATTAAACAGCAGATTATAATTGATGAAATTGAAAAAGAAAAAATATTGATCGATGCTAATCATAAATTAATTATTCATTTCGAAAAAAAAATCCAAACCACACTTTCTCGCATATGGGGAGAAAATGAATCTTCAATCAAAAAAAGTGATACCTTTGAGATTGCAGGGAGCAACAATGAGTAAAAAGAACAAATCAAAATTTAAATGTATTAACGTTGTGGTAGTTAAACTTAACCGACCTGGTAGTTAAAAAAAATATGTTGAATTAATAAATTATTTTAAATCTTAAAAAATATTAAATGATGACAACTAATTCTCTTCCATCACACGCTCTTTAATTCCTAAAGGCAATTCGATACAAAAAGGCACTATAGAATTAAATATTCTCTCATCAGAGTAATGCGCCAGATGGTTAGCAATATTTGTATTGTAGATAACACCATAAGTGTTAGGAATTTCTTTTGTAAAAACCGCACCATATCTTTTTTTAGCAATATTTGGAATCCAGTTATAAGAATTAGTATCAATTAATATTGCATAAAGATTTCCCAAACTTTTATTCAGATGGTTTTTGTCAGATGACTTACCAATGGCCTCATTTAATTTCGAACAAAAATGCTCATGAAGATATTGAATAAAAGTTTTCATTTGCGGAAGAGATACGCATTCTACAAAAGTCGCTAGGCTTACAAAAAGAATCATTGGCTCTTCATATGAAAAATAGGGTTTCTTAAGCTTACCAATAACACACTTAATAACAGACTCAAGAGCATACTCGTTATAGTTACCAACACCATCTAAACCACTTCCCAAGAAATTAATATTCTCAAACTTGGGCAATAGCTCATCTGGAATAAAATCCTTAAAATAAAGGCAAACATACCTATTAAAATATATCCATTCATTCAGTTTTTTGAAAATATCATGTTCGTTATTAATTCCTAAATTATAAAAAATATTTTTTATTTTTATTCTCTCTTCTTGATTCAAAGAGTCGTGCCACCTCAAATCAATATTACAATACCATTTTGAATAACTTAAAATATTATATGTTTGAATCCATCGACCGTGAGCATTAAAAAATATTTTTGCAGCCTCATAATAATTCGAGAAAAAAGGTAATAATTGATAAAATCTATCCATCTGACTTGCGCTTCTAGTAACACACTCCAACCCATAACTTTTGGATTGAAGCTGTATGTCCAAAACCAACTACTCTACCAAAAGAATATTGCGAACTGTCAAATAGATCATTTAAAACTATTCAAACCCATCTTGTTCCTCACAATGACATATTAATGAGATGGACTACTGCTATTAGGAGTAAAAATTATGAGAAACTTCCTAAGTATCGAGAAAAGAATATCGTA
>JABDDA010000018.1 GCA_013287845.1 Gammaproteobacteria bacterium | reverse complement strand
ATACTCTTTTCCGCTAACTAATGCATAGGCACGCGCAAAACGTTGCATTAATTTTTCTTGCCCTAATATTTTTGCAATTGCTATTAATTCAGGACCATGTTCTTCACCTGTTAATGCAAGTGTCCCACGTAATTCGCGGTGATGATCATTTAGCGAAATATTACAGATATTGATGATAAAATTATTAAACGTGCAAATGAATTAGGCGAAAGTTTTGAAGTGATCGTCGATCGTTACACACAAGCAATGATTGAAGATTTCGAAAAATTAAATTTATTACCTGCAACCCATGAGCCTCGCGCAACGTTATTTATTCCTAAAATTATTTCTTTCATTGAAAAATTAATTCAAAAAAAAGCAGCGTATGTGGCATCCAATGGCGATGTTTATTACAACGTCAGACAATTTCAAGATTACGGAAAATTATCGCATCGTAATATTGATCAGCTCGAAAGTGGCGCACGTGTCGAAGTGTCAAATGTAAAAAATGATCCTTTAGATTTTGTATTATGGAAATTAGCAAAACCGAATGAACCGTTTTGGGAATCGCCATGGGGAGCAGGGCGCCCCGGTTGGCACATTGAATGTTCAGCGATGGCAACAGATTTATTAGGCGAGCATTTTGATATTCACGGTGGTGGAAAAGATTTAATTTTTCCGCATCATGAAAATGAAATGGCACAATCAGAAGCCATTTCGAATTGTTCATTTGTGAATATTTGGATGCACGCAGGATTTTTACAAATCAATCAAGAAAAAATGTCTAAATCATTAGGAAATTTTTTCACAATCCGTGATGTGTTAAAAACACATCAGGCAGAAGTGATGCGTTATTTTTATATTACGAGTCATTACCGTAGTCCACTTGCTTATTCAGAAGACGCATTGCATCAAGCACGTAATGCATTAGAAAGATTATATGGCGCATTGCGTGATTTACCGCTTGCTGAAGAAATTAAAAATACAGAACAAGAAAATAAATTTATTGCTGCAATGGATGATGATTTCAATACACCGATTGCATTATCACAATTATTTGAAATTGCGCATGAAGTGCAACGTCTTCGCGAAAAAGATTTATCACTCGCTTCACAATACGGCGCATTATTAAAAAAATTAGGAAATATTTTTGGATTGCTGCAAGAAGATCCTATCGCATTTTTGCAAGCAAAAAATGAAAATGTGGATGTTGAAAAAATTGAATCGCTTATTCAAGCACGTTTGAAAGCGCGCGCAGAAAAAAACTGGGCGGAAGCGGATCGTATTCGTGATGAACTCACCGCAATGGAAATTGTGTTAGAAGATACAGCGCAAGGCACGCAGTGGCGTAAAACTTGAATTTCACTTTGTAACCTTATGATTTACTGAAAAATATTTCCTCGTATTTTTTGCTATAATCTATATAAGAATACATACAAAACGAGGAGAGTTTTATGAGAAGCAGCCATGGCAAAAAAAGTTCTTTTCTGAGCACGCTCACTGCATTTATAACAGGCGAAGAAGATCAGAAAATAACAATCACAGCAGAAGAATTAAAAATAATAAGTGATGCAAAAGTAACGTGTGAAAGCATCGCAAAAACTATCGCGCAAGAGATAGCAGAAGGCGCGCTAAATGATTCACCTTTACTTGATCTTCATAAAAGAGCGAATAAATTGCTTACCCATATTATCAATGTAGAAGATAAGCACAATGATTCTGCACTTAAAGCGTTAAGTCAGTTACTCGACGGTGCGGCTAGTCCTCTTACTAAATTAGAAAAAGAGTTTACTGGACGTGTTACAGTTCGTGTTTTGCTTGATGTTGACCCTGCAGCACGAGAACGAACGGATTCTTTGGAAGATGATAAGGTCGTGCAGCCACCCACATTATCACATACGACTTCCGATGCTTCACCACCTCCATTTTTACCACGCGCTTCTTCAGAGGCTCCACCACCTCCATCAACATCACCTAAGAGTGATGATAAGGAAGATGATGCTCCACCACCACCTTCGCTTTCTTAAACTAGTACGAGTCCTGTTGTTGTAGTTTGTTCGAGTGCAAATAGAGAATAAATTATTTTTTAGCTTTATATGAACTTGCTAAATCAGCATTTGCTTCAGCTTCCATTCTTTTGCTAACCAATTCCTGTAAAGTCTCGCAAAGAATTTTTATTTGTAGAAGAGTTGCACTGCCTTTTGAATCATTAGGATATTGTGCTTTGGTTTTTTCAACACCACTCAATGCATCTGCTATAAGCGTTAAAAGCGCAGGTTCTTTTGTGTATGGCCGCATTTGATTTATTTCTTCCGACATTACCTTTTGAATATTTTCTAAATTACCTCGAATGGATTTAATAAAATCACTTTCTTCCCTAAGCTTAATATAATTCAATATTGCATCAATCCAATTTGAAAAATCTTCATAACCCTTTTCAGAAGCAATAAAAGCTCCAGGTGTAGCGTTACCCAACGATTTTATTTCGTTATTAAAAACTGTAATAGTTTCTGAAAATTTTACATTTCGATTTTCTTCAGCAATTTTTATCGCTGGTTTAAATAAGTTAGCAACGAAAGAAGAAGGCTTAAGTGTGGCAAATTTATTTTGAGTTTCATGTTGTTCCGATTTGTAATCTGTCATGCTACGTTGTTTAGGTTTTCCGCCACTGGCTGCCATAAAAAACTCCTCATTTTGTGTCGTTATACCTCTATTTTACACCATAAAATAAGCCTTTTTTGAAAATTTATTATCTCATTCATTTTATAGATAATTTTATGCTAGAATCGAATCCTCAAAGTAAGGAAATCACATATGATTCCAGGCGCTGATGTTGTTCTTCTTTCTCGCATTCAATTTGGTATGACCGCACTTTATCATTTTTTATTTGTTCCCTTAACGTTAGGTTTGTCGACATTATTAGGAATCATGGAAACGATTTACTTTATTACGAATCGTCCTATTTGGAAAACGATGACAAAATATTGGGGCGTTTTATTTGGAATTAATGTTGCAATGGGTGTGGCAACCGGCATCACAATGGAATTTCAATTTGGAACAAACTGGGCGTATTACTCACAATTTGTGGGCGATGTTTTTGGAACACCGCTTGCGATTGAAGGACTTATGGCATTTTTTCTTGAAGCGACTTTTATTGGATTATTCTTTTTTGGTTGGGAAAAATTATCAAAAGGAAAACATTTAATTGTAACTTGGATGTTAGCAATTGGTTCGAGCTTTTCTGCATTATGGATTTTAATTGCGAATGCGTGGATGCAACATCCTGTCGGCGCACATTTTAATTTTCAAACGATGCGCATGGAATTAACAAATCTTTACGATGTTTTTTTTAATACTGTCGCTCAAGCAAAATTTGTTCATACCATTAGTGCAGGATATGTAACAGGATCTATTTTCGTTTTATCGATTAGTGCTTATTTTTTATTGCGTCAACGTAATGTTGAATTTGCAAAACGTTCGATGACAGTTGCTGCTGCATTTGGATTAGCGTCTGCATTATCGGTAGTTGTGTTAGGTGATGAAAGTGGATACGAAGCGAATTTAAATCAACACATGAAAATCGCCGCGATTGAAGGATTATGGGAAACTGAACCTGCACCCGCGCCATTAACATTGATTGGATTTCCTGATCAAGAACATCACGTCACAAAATATGCGATTAAAATTCCCTTTGTTTTAGGCTTAATTGCAACACGTTCATTGCACGGACAAGTGCCTGGTATTTTAGATTTAGTGCAAGAATCGCGTAAACGAATTCAACATGGAATTTTAGCGTATGATGCACTCACAACATTACAAAAAAATCCTAACGATAAAAATGCGCAAATTATTTTAAATAATAATGAACAAGATTTAGGATATGGATTTTTATTAAAACGTTATGCAGAAAATGTAAAATCAGCGACACCTGCGCAAATTGATGCAGCTGCATGGAGTACCGTGCCACGCGTTTCTCCTTTATTTTGGAGTTTTAGAGTGATGGCAGGCTGTGGATTTTTCTTTATTTTACTTTTTACCATTGCTTATTATTTTTCAATTCGAAGACAACTCACAAAATATCGTTGGTTTTTGTGGCTCGCATTATTGAGTTTACCACTACCGTGGTTGGCAAGTGAATTTGGCTGGTTTGTTGCAGAATTTGGTCGTCAACCGTGGGTCGTTGAAGGATTATTACCGACATTTTTAGGAACGTCTTATTTATCTTCTATGAATTTATGGATTTCGCTCGCAGGATTTATTTTATTTTATAGTGCGCTTGCAGTTGTCGAAATTTATTTGATGGTGAAATATATTAAGCTTGGCCCAGATGGAATGTTTACTCAATCATAAAGGAGTTTGCATCGTATGCCAGAATTGGAAACGTTACGAATAATTTGGTGGTTATTATTAGGCGTTTTACTCATTGGATTCGCTATCATGGATGGATTTGATTTTGGTGTTGCAGCCATTTCACCTTTTATTGCAAGAACAGAATCAGAAAAACGTATTTTATTAAATACGATTGGGCCTGTGTGGGAAGGCAATCAAGTGTGGATTATTTTAGGTGCAGGCGCGATGTTTGCTGCATGGCCTTTTGTTTATTCGGTTGCATTCTCTGGATTTTATTTATTGATTTTAATTTTATTATTAACGATGGGAATTTTTCGTGCGGTGAGTACAAAATATCGCAGCAAATTGCCTAATAAAACATGGCGATCTTTTTGGGATAATATTCTTTTTTTAGGCGGATTTATTCCACCGATTATTTTTGGAATCTTAATTGGAAATTTATTTGAAGGGGTTCCTTTTTATTTTGATAACACATTACGATTATTTTACACGGGTTATTTTTTTCAATTGTTTTCACCTTTTTCATTGATGTGCGGATTAGTGAGTTTAATGATGTTGCTGATGCACGGATGTATTTACGTTTCAATTAAAACAGAAGGTGCTATACGCGATCGCGCAATGTGTTCTGCAAAATGTTTTTCTGTGTTACTTATTTTTTTATTTTTATTGTCAGGAATTTGGATTTCTAAAATGGGTGGTTATCAAGTGATTAGCGAAATTGTGCGTAATGGATTTTCAAATCCATTGCATAAAGATGTGGTAGAAAAAACAGGCGCGTGGCTTTTAAATTATTCGCGTTATCCCATCACAATGATTGCACCGATCGCGGGATTTTTAGGTGCATTTGGTGTGTTAATGACGGTTCGTAAAGGAACAGGAAAACTCGCATTTTGTTTTAGTAGCTTGAGTATCGCAGGAATTATTTCGACGGTGGGTGTGAGTTTATTTCCATTTTTAATTCCTTCATCGATTCATCCTGCGTCAAGTTTATTAATTTGGGATTCATCCTCGACACAGCTCACATTATTTTTAATGTTATTGGTGACATTGATTTTCATGCCGATTATTTTAATGTATACGGCGTGGGTTTATTATGTGCTGAGAGGAAAAGTAACAGCGGATGATGTCGAAAAAAATCAGCAGGCGTATTAGGTAGCTGTCATGCCAGCCGAGCGCTTTTTGCGAGAGGTGGCATCCAGCGTCTTTATTAAAAGTTGGATGCTACCCCTCTCGTGCTTTGCGCTCAGTTGGCATGACAACAAATAGGAGCTAATTTATGTGGTATTTTGCTTGGATTTTAGGAATCGGATTTGCCTGCAGCTTCGCAATCTTAAATGCACTTTGGTTAGAATTGGATAGAAATGGAAATGATGAAAGTTTCTGAAGAAGCCTTATTGCGCGTTAAAAATTATTTTCTCGATTTGCAAAATCGCATTTGTCTTTTTTTAGAAAATGAAGACGGTACAAAAAAATTTCAAGAAGAAAAATGGGAATATCCACAGGGCGGTGGTGGAAGCACTCGCATTTTGCAGCACGGAAATCATATTGAAAAAGCCGGTGTTAATTTTTCACACGTGCATGGAAAAGAATTACCAAAATCAGCAACAGAAAAAAGACCTGAATTAAAAGGATGCGCATTTCAAGCACTAGGTGTCTCTGCTGTGATACATCCTGTGAATCCCTTTGTTCCTACTGCGCACATGAATGTGCGACTTATTTTTCTGAAAGAAAATAATGCGTGGTTGGGTGGGGGATTTGATTTAACACCGTATTATGGTTTTACAGAAGATTGTGCGCATTGGCATCGCACCGCAAAATCTGCGTGTGATTCTTTTGGAAAAGAAATTTATTTTAAATTCAAAAAAAATTGTGATGATTATTTTTATTTAAAACATCGTGCAGAGCCCCGTGGAATTGGCGGTTTATTTTTCGATGATTTAAATGAATGGGAATTTGAAAAAAGTTTTTCGTTTATAAAAAGTGTAGGGGACCATTTTATTCTTGCGTATCAGCCCATTTTTCAAAAAAGAAAAAATCATTTATTCACAGAAAAAAATAAAGAATTTCAACTGATGCGTCGTGGACGTTATGTGGAATTTAATTTGTTATACGATCGCGGAACTTTATTTGGTTTGCAATCGGGAGGACGCACAGAATCGATTTTAATGTCGTTACCGCCTAGTGTGAAATGGGAATATGATTTTCAAATTGAAAAAGGAAGTGAAGAAGAAAAATTATATAGTGAGTTTTTAGTCAATAAAAATTGGGTGGAAATATGATTGTCATGCCAGCTGAGCGCTTTTTGTGAGAAGGGTAAGCATCCAACTTTTAATAAAGACACTGGATGCCAGCTAAAAGCATGCTGGCATGACAATCGGCTGGCATGATAGATACCGATTACGTCCTCTGTGTTTCTGGCTTTAATTTAGCAGGCAATACACTTGCAAATACTCTTTCATGTTCTTCTTTTGCTTGTGATTCACAATATGTTTCTTTCACAAAAGTAGAAAGAAAAATTCCAAGAATCACACCTAACGGAATGACACTTAATGCAAACGTATAATCAGATGCGCTGTAAACAGGTAATCCATTTAATCCAACGGGAGTGGTTGTATGAAAATCTAATAATTTTCCAACCACGGGTTGAAAAATCATTCCACCGAGCATGATTAACATATTTGTTACAGCAACTGCTGTACCTGAAATCGGTGCAGGATTATTTTCTTTTCCTAACGCGAAACATAGTGGATGTGAACCGCAACAAAAACCTATTGTGAAAAAGAGAATATAGAGTTGAATTAAAGTTAATCCTTGCATATAAAAAACAACGCATAATAATGAAGCAGCAATCGCACTTGTTAATACCAGTGGAGCGCGACGACGTTTTATTTTATCTGAAATCATTCCAATCACGGGGCCTGAAATAATCCAACCTAAAAAAGTGAGTTCAGAAACATTCGCTGCTTGTACGGGTGTTAATTGATAAACTGTTTTTAAGAAAGGAATTCCCCATAAATCTAAAAAGACAGACGCAGGAAGATAAAGTAAACAGCCAATGATTCCAATTAACCACATTTGCGGATTAGTAAAAATAACGCGTAATGCTTCACCCATTTGCTTTAAATTCATCGGTGCGCGCATGACGTTTGAAGTGATTGTATCTTTCGGACGACTTTTTACTAAAAATAAAATAACAAAACTTAATACGAGACCAATTAATAATGCAGCATGTAATGCTTGTTGATACCCAACTGTTTCAACCACTTTTGTTAAATATTTTTGTGACAATGCACCTGAAGTCATGCCAATCGCTGTTGTTAATCCTGCGACAGTGGCGAATCGGTTCGGTGGAAGCCAAATGGATGCTAATTTTAAAACACCGATGTAAGCAAATGCGGTGCCTAATCCAATTAAAAATCGTCCTGCACCTGCAGAAAAATAATCATCTGCAGAAATAAATAATGATAATCCTAATACCGCTATCAAACAGGCAAAAAATAAAACAAAACGTGGCCCAAATTTATCGTAAATCATTCCAGCAGGAAGTTGCATTGGTGTATAAGCGTAATAATAAAATGCAGCTAAAGCACCAAATTGAGTTGCTGTAATATGGAAGGCTTGAGTTAAATCTGTTTGCATGACGCTAGGAGAAACACGGAGAAAATAGTTATAACAGTAAAACAACATACCTATAATACAGATCATCCAAGGATGAAATACCTTAAATCCAACACTCGTAGCTCGATCAGTTTTCATGTGTGTATACCCTAAAATAGTGGTTATTTTTTATTCTCGATTACTTGTGGACGCATTTTATATCAGAAATGAGGGTTGAGTTCAATTGGGCGAGCCTGTACTAACCCTTTGAGGGAAAAGCATTATGAAAAAAAATAATAGAAAAACGCGTAAAATATATAGCATATTTCAAATTTCTATATTAAATTAACCAGGTCTTTTTACATATTAATACTCATATGAGGTAATTTAAATGAAAATGAAATCTTTAATCGCTATCGCTGTTTCAAGTTTAATGGCAGCTTCTTTTGCATTCGCGGTACCTTCTGCAAATGATAATAACCAGCAACAACAAGCTCCTGTTAGTGAAAACGTAGGTGTTGTTCCTCCTTCAGATATGGCTAATGCAAAACAATCTGACTTAGGTAACTCTAACGATGACATGAGTGCTGACACAGCAACTGGCGACGACGATTACTAAAATTTCGTTGTAGCAATAAAAAACCCGGGAAATCCCGGGTTTTTTATTTTATCTTTCCATCAATGTAATACCATTGTTTATTGAGTAAAGTAAATTCACTTAATTCATGTAATTGATATGTTTTATCTTCAAAAGAATAGGACGCAATAAATTCTACCCAACCTTTTTCACCTTCTGTTTTTGCAAATACAATATTCAAGCCGCACCAACGAATAGATTGATTCGATATTTCAGCTTCTTTTTTATTAAAGTTTTTTGCTGCAGGCATTCGCATGGTTTTTTCAATGTAATCCATATCCCCTTCTGCATAAGCGGTGTAACGTGAGCGCATCAGTGCTTCTGGCGTGGCGGGAATTTCTTTCTTCATCAAAAAGGGCCCGCAACAATTTTTATATAATGAGCCTGATTGGCAAGGACAAAAATCACTCATAACAAACCTTTTTTGGTATAATAAAAAAATTAATCCTAACTAAAATAAAAACCGAATGCTATGACGCCTTTAGATTATTACAATGAACAATGCCAAAAAGGATTTATCATCGATGATCCTCATCAACATGAAGCATTGCAAAAATTACAATCCATTTATTTTCAATTGACAGAAGAAAATAAAAAACGCAGCGGCGTATTTTCTTTTTTGCATCCACGTCAACAAATACAAGGTCTTTATTTGTGGGGTGGAGTGGGCATAGGAAAAACATTTTTAATGGATTGTTTTTATCAAACGCTTCCTATTCAAAAAAAATTACGCATGCATTTTTTTGCATTCATGCGACGCATTCATTTGGAACTGACATCGCATCAAGGTAAACAAGATCCGTTAACGCTGATTGCAAAAGAAATTGCAAAAGAAACAGATGTTCTTTGTTTTGATGAATTATTTGTTTCTGATATTACGGATGCCATGATATTAGGAAGATTATTCAAAATTTTATTTGAAAATAATGTTTGTCTTGTCGCAACATCCAATGTCATGCCGGATGATTTATATAAAAATGGTTTGCAACGTGAACAATTTTTACCGGCGATTGCGTTAATTAAACGTTATTTGCAAATTATTCATATTCGCACAACAGTCGATTATCGTTTGCGGCATTTAAAAGAAGCCGGTGTATTTTATACGCCGCTCGATGAAACTGCAGAAAAAAATATGGAAAAAAGTTTCAATGAACTCACGCGTGGATTATCTGTTGATGATGCACCGATCGCGATACAGGGTCGAACGATTCCTGTGAAGAAAAAAGCAGGGAAAATCATATGGTTTGAATTTGAAGATATCTGTTCGGTTCCGCGTAGTCAGGTAGATTATCTTGCGATTGCAGAACACTATCGGACTGTTTTTATCAGTCATATTCCTGCAATTCCTTCGCATGCAAAAGATATTATTTGCCTATTCATTAGCTTAGTGGATGTGCTTTACGATGCGCGTGTGCGCTTGGTTATTTCTGCAGCAGAACCGATTCAAAATCTGTATAATAGAGGGTTCATGATTATGGAATATACGCGAACCCATTCGCGGCTTATTGAGATGCAATCAGCAGATTACTTTGCTGATGAAGAAAGCAATAAACAACGAGGAATACTTGAGTGAAATTTTTATCGAACACAAAATTTTTATTACTGACGACAGTATCATTGTGGGCGTCTGCATTTGTAGGTATTCGCGCAGGTCTTGAAAGTTATTCTCCCGGTGGTCTTGCATTATTTCGATTTATTATTGCATCGACTTGTGTGTTTTTTATTTATCATTTTCGTTCGCGTGAAAAAACGATGCCATTAAAAGATATTCTTCGTGCGATGTTAATTGGCGTGATTGGTATTGGGCTTTATAATTTCACATTAAATTCAGGTGAACTTTCTGTTCCTTCGGGTCCCGCGTGTTTTATTGTGAGTCAATCGCCTGTGATTTCAACGTTGCTTGCATTATTTTTTCTGGGCGAACGATTAAATTTTTTAAGAATCATTGGAATGTTAGTGAGTGTCGGTGGTGTCACATTAATTGCAGCAGGAATAAATGAAGGATTTACCTTTAATTTAGGCTTATTTTATATTTTAGTGGCAACGGTTGTGGGATGTCTTTATACGATTTTTCAAAAACCGTTATTAAAAAAATATCATGCGATTGATGTGACGGCTTATGCGATTTGGGGTGGAACACTTTCTTTAGTAATGTATGCGCCTGAATTACCGCAAGCGATTATGCATGCCACAGTGAGTTCAACAATAGCTGTTATTTATTTAGGAATTTTTCCTGCTGCTATTGCTTATGTATTGTGGGGAATGGCGCTTGCAAAAATTCCCGCATCACGCGCAGTGAGCTTTTTATATTTTTCACCGATTATTGCAACATTATTAGGATGGATTTGGTTGAATGAAATCCCAATGATGTTGTCTGTTTTGGGTGGATTAGTTGCATTGTTAGGGGTGTGGGTAGTGAATCGATCTTATGTTTCTGTTATATCGATAGAAACAAATATACAAAGTAAATCAATTTAGTTCATGCAAAACTTTCTATCCAAGAACTAATTGGTTGATTATTAGGACGTAACATATCAATTCCATTTAATGCTTTCGTTGAAGTGAATATTAAATTCCAGCTGCTTCCATTCCATTCATAAATATGTCCAGCAGAATCGACTACCCATGCTTCATTGGTAGAGAGTGTTATAACACTTGTAAGCGTCAGTGAAGCTGCTAATCCAGTATTACTGGATGCCCAAGAAGTGCCGTTATAAAACCAAGCGGTAGAGTTGGTACCTACCGCCCAGCCAATATCAGATGATCCTGATTTAATCATAGAAATACTATTTAATGTGGGTGATGCTGAAGGTGTTGTGATAGCAGCCCAACTTGCACCTCCTGTCCATTGAAAAATTTTTCCAGTTAAACCAGCTGCCCATGCATCGGTTGCAGAAACAATAGAAACTCCATTTAAATCGACACTGATTCCTGTGTTGGTAGATGTCCAGGTTGTTCCATTATATAAAAAGGCTGTTTTTTTAGTTCCAACGACCCATCCTACATCAGCAGTGCCATTTCCATTTGTATCTAGCATAGAAAGACTATTTAATGAATTCGTGGGAGTAGAGGGATTTGTCCAACTGCCGCCTGTCCATTTATAAATTTTTCCTTGAGCGGAAGCAGTCCATGCTTCTGTTGACGAAACTGCACTGACTGTTAATAAATTATCACCACCCGTAATTCCTGTATTTACTTTTGTCCATGTTGAGCCATTGTAATGCAACGCAATAGCTTGACTTCCAACAATCCAAGCGTCTGCATTTGAAAGCATAGAAACTGCATTAAGTATTTGAGGTGATGCAATGGCTGGCGCTTGTTGAGTCCATTGTGTTTCTGTTGGTGTATTCCAATGAGCTATATTCCAGTTAGTGGGACCTGCTAATGTATTTCCTGCTGCCCAACCTTCTTCAAGTTGGATAGATCCTGTCAAAACGCGTTTTCCAACTGGATTCGTTAAATTTGGAATTCCTCCTTGAATGGAGCTGCTACATTGATATTGTCCAACAGGAGCAGCAGAAGCATGACTTGCTGCTGTACTTCCATCTGCACCACGTTTGATACCCACAAAATTTGCTCCGCTGATGGCGCCATAATTTATTATTTCATTATCAATCGTAATACGTCCTGCTGATGCAAAACCCGATGTACTTGCAACAGGAATCGTCGTTGCTGAATTCGTCAGCGCACTGCTTAATGTTGTACTCGCATGAATGGGATTACTTGCAACGGTTGTTGCGGTAAATGTTCCAGATCCAATGGCAGTATTCGTTAAATTGCTATTACTGGTAATAGAAGCACACGCAATACGTGCATTTGATCCTGTTAAATTAGGTGTTAAAAGTAATCGTGCTGTTTCTTCCAATCCACCTTCAGCAATATCAAGCGCTGCTTCTGCTTTAATAAAATTATTAATCGCACTCGATCCACTCACTGTCATAATTGCAACAGCAACGCCTAAAAATCCAAGCACCATAATTAATAAAACAGCAACGATAGCCAGATAACCTTTCTGATGACGTAAACTTTTTTTCTTCATGAAGAAAGATCTCGTAAGTAAATTGCTGTTGTTAAATTATAACTTGCTTGATTACCTGTAATGGCTAATGAAATATTGACGTAGCTGATATTTGCAATAACAGCAGTGGAATTTCCATTTTTATCGTAATAGGAAAAGGTGAGTGCGCTAATACCATCTGCTAATGCTTGTGAATTACGCATAACACTTGATCCACTGAGTGTGTAACTAATACTATTTCCATTCATATCTGTAAAAGTAAATTGACTGCTCGAAGCCGTTGAAATATCCGCTGCAGAACGCACTTGATGAATATCGCGCGACATACGTTCCATTGCAATGGTACCCGCCCAATTCGCTTGCACTGCATTTTGTCCTGCAATTAAAGCACTTAAACCCTGCATTAACATTTTTCCAGAAACAGCTGCAAGAATACCGAGCAACACAATAACTATAATCAGTTCAATGAGTGTAAAACCTTTTTGTATTTTCATCATGAATAATTCGCCACTAACGTTGTTAAACTCGCACTTCCATTTCCACTCACAGTGACAGTAATCGTTTTATAATTGGCATCAGAATTAATGGTTGTACAGCTAATATTGACTGAGAGTGAATAGCCCGCTGGCGCAGTGCAAAAACTAGGAACACTTGTACTGGGACAGGTAATTGCACTGTAATCATTTAATCGTCGTTGTCCGATAAACCATTCCATACATTTTTTTGCTGTTTGAGACGCAATAGATGTTTGCAATATCGTTGGAATTTTTTGTAATGAAGTACTAAACGCAAATAAAATTGCATTTGCAACTAATCCAATGATGACAATGAAAATAATAATTTCAATTAAAGTAAATCCAGAATTTTTTTTCATTGTGTTATCACTCTTCCTGTTTGCGGACTGATTTGAACGGATCGCGTTTCACCGTTTGCTGTAATCGGAATAGTTGCAGCAGAAGCGAGAGCAGTGCCAGGTGACGCAGTATCAACGTAAGGTGTTCCATCACTTCCAAATGCAATTAAATTATTCGGTAAATTAGTTAATGATCCAAACGTTATTCCTGTACCTAATGTAATGGTTGATGATCCCAACGCTAAAATAATTGCCGTGCCTGAGCTATTTGTAATTTGATAGGTTGTGGAAGAAGTAATCACAAAACGATAACGTTGATCTTTCGACATAGAAAGTGATTGCGCATAACGAATGTCATTTGCAATTTGAGAAATTTGTCCACCGAGTTGAAGTGTTTTGCCTGGCCAATTGAGATAAGCGCCAACAGCTAACACGCTAATCAACATCATGACAATAATAAGTTCAACGAATGTGAAACCTGACGTTTTTGATAACATTTCTTGTTTCCTTTTTCTTGAATGTATAAGAGAATACACCATTCAATGTGTTATAAGGATAAAACACAGTGCTCAATCGTGTGAACACTTATTTTAAAGGGTTATGGAAACAGCGTGCGCCGTACCTTACGAACCATTCTTTTTCTTTCAACTCTAAAGGGCATTGTTGCTTAAGTTACACGGATAGTGAAATTTTATTAGTCTATTTACAAAAAGAACAAGACAAAATTATTCTTCAACTCTGCGAATCGTATCCTTATAAAAATGAAACTGAATTTTCTACGATCTTAACGCAAGCCAATGTCATTCATCGTTTGAAAAATATTCCATGCACATGGATGTTGCAATCTAATCAATATCAATCGTTTTCTATGGAAGCCCTTCCAGTAGAGGATTCTGAATTTCAATCAGCAATTCGTTGGAAAATAAAGCCGATGATTTCTTTTTCAATTGAAGATGCGGTGATTGATGCTTTTCCTATTCCACAGCAAAAAGCAAATGAATTAAATAAAATGATTACCACTGTTGTTGCGCGCGCGAGTTATTTGGAAACGGTATCGAATACAATAAAAAAAAGCGGATTTAATATTCACTGCATTGATATACTCGATCTCGGTTTGCGAAATATGACAACGTTGTTAGAGGAGGGTGAGAGAAGTATTGCACTCATTTATCTGGATGAAACGAACGCAGAATTAATTATCACACATCATACTATTTTATATCTGACGCGCATGATGGAATTAGGCATTAAAGAGATTCGCAATTCAGATATGAATTCGATACACGCCTGCGTCGAAAAATTTGCACTCGATTTATTGCGTTCATTTGATTATTACCAAGCGTATTGGCGGCTTCCTCCACCGGTACAACTCATTTGGGCGCCCATTAAAAAAATCCCATCCTTTTTTACTGAAGAATTATCGAATCGTTTAAATATGCCTGTGTACGAATTTAATTTAAAAAATTTTTTCACGATAGAATGTGAAATTGAAAATTCAGAGCAAGAAAAATTTCTTCCGCTTATTGGCTGTGCATTAAGAGGAGCAAAAACCACTCATGCAACAGCAAATTAATCTTTATAATTTATTAGCACAAAAAAAATTAATCCATTTCAGTTTGAAAAGTTTACTGATTAGTTTCGTAGCATTTTTTCTTATTTTATTTATTTCGCATCTTTATCAAGCACGAATCAAACAACATTTAATTACTGAATTAAATGATATGAAAATTCGTTTGGAAAAAGGACAAGAAAGTATTTCTCAAACGACTTCTGGTTTTCCTTCATTGAGCTCTAAAGAGTTAAGTGAATTTATCACGCAATTAGAAAACTCATTAGGATCTAAATCTAAAATTGTAAAATCACTTTCACAGCAAGCTGAGTTCTCTCGCTATTTAATTGCATTTGGACAATCGACCACGCCGGGTGCGTGGTTAACGCAAATTACAATGACGCATGCGGGTGAAGAAATTGCATTGCATGGACGTGCACAAAATGCAGAACAAGTGCAACGATTACTGGATAATCTTAAGAATAATGTTTTCTTTAAAGGGCGACAATTTGAAGTCGGTGAATTGACGCAAGAAGCTTCTCAAAATAAAGAAGAAATTAATTTAAATTTTCTTATTATCAATAAGAGCAATTCTGAATGATAAAAAAAGACTTTTATAAAAAATTAGATGCGTGGTTAGAAACGCGATCATTGAAAGAAAGAATTTTCATGTTGATGATAGGATTTATTTTAATTTATTTTTTTATTCACGCCATTTTTGGTGGGCACAGCTCGCAAGATCAAAAACAAATAGAAGCTCAAATCCAAGTGTTGAAAAAAAATATTACGCTGCTGCAAGAACAATCGGATCTTATTTTGAAAGCAGTCACCAATCGTGAATTTACAGGTTCTTTGCAGCAGCAAAAAAAATTAACGGCTGAGTCAGAAAAAATACAACAAAAAATGAGTAAAGCGGGGCCATTAATCATGAATGAAAATGATATTTCAAATTTAACGCATGATATTTTTAATGCACAAGGTAATGTGATTGTGGGAGATATTAAAAATCTTCCTGATGAAGAATGGGCGCCATCTGGAATTGATTCTGCTAGTATTCCTGCTTCACTTAAAAATGTGCATAGACGTGTTTTTCAAATGGATTTTAATAGTGATTATTTGAATACGATTAATTTTTTAAAACGTCTTGAAAAATTACCTTGGCATATTTATTGGGAAAGTATGAGTTACACAGTGAGTCAGTATCCTGATGCAGCGATTTCAATTAAATTTTATGTACTGAGTAAAAAGACATGAAGTATTGTTTATTATTGCTATTATTTTTATTGCCGATGTATTCTGCAGCAGAGCCGGTATTTCGAGATCCCACGCAGCCTTTAGTGCTTCCTGACAAAACAAGTGAAAAAACGCAGGGGCCTCTCGCATTGCAAGCTATTTTTATTTCTTCCAATCGCCGTATTGCGATTATTAATGATGAATTATTGAAAATAGGTGATGAAATTCAAGCGCAGCGGTTGATTGCAATTGAATCTAATTTTGTAATACTAGACAATGCGGGAGAGAAAGTTGTTTTATATTTAGTGATGCAACCCGTTAAGAAACCTTTGAACGTGACGAATGAAGGAAATAATCAATGATAAGCAGGATGACGCAAGGGCGATTGGTGAATATTATTTTTTCACTCATCTGTTTATGTTTTATTTCCAGCTGCAGTTTTACTCCGAAGCCAGCACGTGAAATCACCTCGATAGATCAAAGTCAGAAAATACTTGAACAAAGTATTGCAATTGATAAGAAAAAACAAAAGAAATCAGTTTATGTTCCTAAGCATGTACAAGATGCTTTACTTCCTTCAACGATTGTTGAAACGTCCGCACGATCTGAACAGCGATTTGATATTTCAGCAAACAATATGTCAGCAAAATCTTTTTTTATGGGTTTAGTGGAAGGCACTTCAAAAAATATGGTATTAGATCCCGCGATTTCAGGAAATATTTCGCTTAATTTAAAAAATGTCACGGTAGAAGAAGCAATGGATGCCGTGCACGATAGCTATGGTTACAGCTATCAAAGAACATCGTATGGTTATGAAGTGCATCCTCCTCGCATTCAATCACAAATTTTTAATGTGAATTACATTGACGTAACGCGATCAGGTAAATCCACAACACAAATGACCTCAGGACAAATCAGCGAACAAATTAATGGAACGACAACGAATAACAGTCTCACAGGAGCTCAACCGTCAACACAAACCGTTGTGAATCCAATTAGTAGTATTGATACAAAATCTGAAATGAATTTTTGGAAAGATTTAACAGGCACACTTGAAGCGATGGTTGGAAAAGAAAATGGTCGTTCTGTTGTTGTAAATTCTCAAGCAGGTATTGTGGTTGTGCACGCGTATCCTCACGAATTAAAACAAGTCGCGCATTACTTAGATCGTATGCAATCCAATATCGATAGAGAAGTGATTATTGAAGCAAAAATTTTAGAAGTCGCATTAAACAGTGAATTTCAATCAGGTATTGATTGGAATTTATTTGGAAAAGGATTAATTAATACAGCGACCGTGCAAAATGATACCGGTGGAATGAATCAAGTTTCTACGAATGATTTTGAAAGTGCAAATTTGCAAGACTTTAATGGAATTTTTGCGCTTAATGTAAAAGGAAATTTTGGTGCACTCATTAAATTGTTGCAAGACCAAGGTAATGTGCAAGTCCTTTCAAGTCCGCGCATTTCAACCGTGAATAATCAAAAAGCTGTTATCAAAGTAGGAACAGATGAATTTTTTGTAACGAATGTTTCTTCGACAACAACGGTTGCAGGTAATGCAACGATTCCTACACAAGCTGTCTCACTCACGCCATTTTTCTCAGGTGTCACATTAGATGTTACGCCGCAAATTAGTAGTACAGGAAATGTAGTTTTACATATTCATCCAACCGTGAGTTTAGTTAAGACACAAAATAAACAAGTGACGGTGGGTTCTGTTGCAAATACTTCGGGAGGGACGGTACCGAATACACTTATTTTACCTTTAGCATTAAGTGATATTCGCGAATCGGATAACATTGTGCGCGCCAGCAACGGACAAGTCGTTGTGATTGGTGGATTAATGAAAAATAGTATGCAAGAAAATATTGCAGGCACACCGATTGCCTCTCAAATACCTTTTGTTGGTGCATTATTCAGACGCACACAACAAATCGCAACAAAATCAGAACTGGTTATTTTATTACGTCCCATTATTGTAACTAAGAAAAAATGGGTAGATGATTTAGAAAATACAAATGATCGTTTCCATGAATTAAAACGTGGTTTCCACGTGGGTGGATTGCCTGAAGTGTTTGGAACAGAAGGCGAGCGCAGGGATAGCTAATTTCTAGACGTGCTCTAAATAATTTTTTTATGAGGTGCAAAAATGTATTTAGACTATTTTAAATTTAAAGAACTCCCTTTTTCGATCACACCGAATATAGGTTTCTTTTGCAATTTAAAAGGACATCAAGAAGCACTCAATACACTTTTATTTAGTTTGCGTAGTGGTGAAGGATTTATAAAAATTGTAGGGGAAGTCGGAGCAGGCAAAACACTGTTATGTCGTAAATTACTTGAAAGCTTGGATAATGAATTTGTGACAGCGTATATTCCCAATCCAGAATTAAATTCTGTTGAATTACGTCGCGCGGTTGCACGTGAATTAGGAATCGATCTTTCACGTTTACAAGATCAACATGAATTACATACGTTAATTAATGATCGATTAATTTATCTGCGTGAAGCAGGAAAAAATGTTGTTTTACTGATTGATGAAGCACAAGCGCTTTCTGTAGAAAGTCTTGAGACAGTACGTTTACTTACTAATCTTGAAACAACAAAAACAAAATTATTACAAGTTGTTTTATTTGGACAACCTGAGCTCGATGAAAAATTAAATCAATCGAATTTGCGACAATTAAAACAGCGTATTAGTTTTTCATATTATTTGCGTGCCTTGACGCGTGATGAATTAGATACCTATCTTTTTTATCGGCTCGCAATTGCTGGTTATACACAAGGTTCCTTATTTTCTAAAAAAGCAAAAGATTTATTGTATCGTGCAAGCAAAGGAATTCCGCGCGTGATTAATATTCTTTGTCATAAAGCATTGCTTTCTTCTTACGGTGGGGGAAAACAATATATCACGAAAAGAATTATGAACATTGCAGTGAAAGATACGGAAACGGCCATTCACACACGTCAGTATTTGCCTTGGTTGTTATTACTTTCATTTGTTGTGTTTATTTTGTTTATTCTTTCCTTTTATTTCACGAAAGGAATCATTTGATGAGTTTAATTAATCAAATGCTAAAAGATCTTGAGAAGCGTTCGAAAACGAACATGAATACCGCATTATCAGGATTGCATTACTCATTCGATGAAAAAAAGCCTCATTCTTATAAAAAAATAATGATCGCCTTTGTTATTATTTTGATTGTTTTTTTATGCATGTATCAGCGCAGCCAATCTTTTTTAAAATTAGATGTTCCTCCTTATTTTCAGCAGGCTGTCATTTCTAAAACAGAAAATTTTGTAAAACCAGAGGAAATTCCTTTATCGCGACTCACAGGCATTGAATTAGAATCTGAAAATAATTTAACAACGTTACGTTTCCAATTGAATCATTCTGTTTTTTATCGAATTAATACCTTGCCTCATCAAAATAAAATAATCATTTTATTAGACAATGCTTCACTCGTTGCGGGATTGCCTGCATTACGTTATTTAAAAACCGCAGTCGAACATCTTGAGATCCAAACGTTCAATAAAAATAATTTAAAGATTATCTTATCACTTAAGCCGGAAACAGAATTGAAACGTTTAGATTTAATTTCTGAAAATAAAAAATATGAACTTCAATTGGAATTTTTGAGTTTAGAAACAGCAGATAAATTTAAAAAACCCACAGAAGAAAAAAATTCTATTCTTTATCATCAAGCAGAAGCGCAAGCAAAAGTATTGGTGACCCAGGGGAAAATTGCGGAAGCATTGCGTGTATTACAACGGACGTCTCCTCCGTTGAATCAATATCCTGATTATCACGCATTTATTGCAGCGCTTTATCAAAAAATTGGATTATCTGCGATTGCAGCAGAATTATATAAACAATTGCTTCATGTGAATCCTCATAAAGGTGCTTGGTGGCTTGGACTTGCCATTGCCTATGAAACGTTAGGAAAACAAAATGAAGCAGAGATTGCTTATACGAGGGCAGAAAAAACAAATGATTTGAATCCCGAATTACGTGCGTACATTGAATCGCGTATTCACACAACAGGATAATGCATGCAAAGACGAAAGATTCAACTTGGAGAATTGTTAATCGGTTCACAGCTGATTACACGTGAACAATTGAATCAAGCGATTGCACAACAAAATGCAACAGGCGAAAAATTAGGCCGCATTTTTATTGATTTAGGTTTTATTACCGAAGATAAATTTTTACAAGTGTTATCTGAACAATTACATATTCCTTTTGTGGATTTAAAAAATTATGCGTTGGATCCTGAAGTTGTTTTTACGCTTCCTGAATTTTATGCGCGACGATTTCGCGCGATCGTTTTAAAAAATACGGCGGAAGAACTATTGGTTGGCATGGTTGATCCGCTGGATTTGCCTGCAACGGATGAATTAGCGCGCATTTTAAAACGTCCTTTTCAATTTGCGTTAGTGCGTGAAAGTGATTTACTGGTCATGATTGATATGATGTATCGTCATACAGGTGAAATTACTTCATTAGCGCAAGAACTTTCTGCAGAAATTAAACCTCTCGATTTTGATATCACACAATTAGGAAGCAATTTATCAGTTGCTGATGCGCCGGTTGTAAAATTATTACAATCTATTTTTGAAGATGCGGTGCAAGTAAATGCCTCTGATATTCATATTGAACCCGATGAAAATGTTTTGCGAATTCGACAACGTATTGATGGCATTTTGCATGAGCAAGTATTGAAAGAAAATTTAATTTCACAAGCACTCACCATTCGTTTGAAATTAATGGCAGGTTTAAATATCGCAGAAAAACGTGTTCCTCAAGATGGACGATTTAGTATTAAAGTGAAAGGAAATAATTATGATGTTCGTTTATCAACCATGCCTGTGGAGTATGGTGAATCCGTTGTAATGCGATTATTAAATCAATCCGCTGAACTTTTAAATCTTGCGCAAACGGGAATGCCTGATGCTATTTTGCATGAATTTCGAAAAGTATTATCGATTCCGTATGGATTAGTTTTAATTACAGGTCCTACGGGAAGTGGAAAAACAACAACGCTTTATAGTGCGTTGCGAGAACTCAATACACAAAATGTAAAAATTATTACAGCAGAAGATCCTGTGGAATATCGTATGTCTCGTGTGAATCAAGTGCAAGTTCAACCCAAAATTGACTTAACGTTTGCGCGTGTGTTGCGTTCTGCATTGCGTCAAGATCCCGATATTATTTTAGTGGGTGAATTACGTGATCAAGAAACCGTTTCGATTGCAATTCGTGCTGCAATGACAGGACATTTAGTGTTATCGACATTGCATACGAATGACGCGATTAGTACACCGATTCGCTTAATGGATATGGGAACAGAAGGTTATTTAGTGGCTACTGTTTTAAATGCAGTGATGGCGCAACGATTAGTCAGACGCATTTGTTCGCATTGCAGTACAAATTACAAACTCA
>JABDDA010000017.1:19609-22842 GCA_013287845.1 Gammaproteobacteria bacterium | reverse complement strand
AATGGATTACGATCTTTGAAAGATATTCCTAAAGAAGATGCGATGCCCAATCCTGTTTTACAAACACAAGATGTTGACGGAAGAATTTGTGTTAATTACGTTAACTTAAAAAATGCAAAAGAAAATGAAAAAAATCTCGCGTTCAAAACAGCTATTTATGAAGAATATATGGGAATTTACGGTATTTCTCTTGAACGTCAAAATCCATTTCAAAATTTTTCTGATACGGAAATGAGAAAAGCAGAAATCACTGCGCGATTGATGAATTGTTTAGTGTTTGTGATAGAACCTCCAAGCGCTATGCCATTGACACTCACACCCAGCACAATTCCATCGCTCAGTGCACCTACAGACCTTGCTTACTATTCCTTTGATATGCGAGATTCGGCATTCAACCAAAGCCGAGGAAGATTAATAACAACAGGCATCGATCCTGCGACGTGCAATCGCGTCACTGAAGTTGCAACAAAAACAAAACTGATGCTTGGTAATAAACTGGGTGCACTGATATTTATGAATAGAAATGCCGCGACCTTGCGTGATGTATCCTAAAATTTTATCACCCGGAATAGGTTTGCAACATTTTGCAACACGCGTTAATAAATCACTCATGCCTGAAATGCGTAAATGCGACGTGCCTTCTGGTTTTTTTCCATGAAAACTAGTTTCAACAGCTTTAGTTGGCTTGTGTTCTTCGTGTAACAAATGTGTAATTTGCGAAGGACGTACGCTTCCTTTTCCTAAAGACAATAAAAGTGATTCAGGTGTTTTAAAATGTAAACGCGCGGCAATTTTGTGAAGATCAAACGCCTGTATCTTTTCACGAGATAATTCTTTTTCAAGTAATTTTTTTCCTGCTTCAATATCTTCTGCATTATCTTGCGATCGAAAATATTGTGCGACTTTCGCACGTGCACGTGATGTTTTTAAATAACCTAATTGTGGATTAAGCCAATCACGACTCGGTGCACCTTGTGGCACAGTCATGATGTCAACTTTGTCGCCCGTTTGTAATGCATGTGAAAGTGCAACAATGTGTCCATTTATCTTTGCACCACGACAACGATGACCGAGTCCACTATGAATATGATAAGCAAAATCAAGCGGTGTTGCGCCAATCGGTAATTCTAAAATATCACCCATTGGTGTGAATGCATAAATATGATCATGCGTGAGAGGAGGTAATGATTCTTTTGTTGCAAGATCTTTATGCCAATCTAATAATTGTCTTAAGTAAGTAATTTTTGTTTCATAGCCATCTTCATTTTTTTTATTTTCTTTATAAATCCAATGTGCCGCAACACCGTGTTCTGCTTCTTCATGCATGTTGCTTGTGCGAATTTGTATTTCAAATGCTTTTCCATCTTGATCTAATACAGCTGTGTGTACAGAACGATATCCATTTAATTTTGGATTCATAATGTAATCATCAAATTCTTCTGGAATGTGTTCATATAATTGATGCACTAAACTGAGTGCGGTATAACAATCATCTAACGTGGGAACAAGCACACGCACCGCACTATAATCATAAATATTTTTATGCGATAAATTTTTTCTCTGCATTTTTAAATAAATACTGTAAATATGTTTGGGACGTCCTGTCACTTCTGCATGAATATTTGCGTGTAATAATTTTTCTTTAATATGCGTAATAATAGCGTGAATGCGTTCTTCACGATCTTCGCGTCGTTCTGCAAGATGATGCGCAATAGTTTTATACGTATTCGGATCTAAATAACGAAATGCAAAATCTTCTAATTCCCATTTTATTTTTCCAATTCCTAAACGATTTGCAAGAGGTGCGTAAAGATCTAATGTTTCTTGCGCAAAGACAGCGCGTTCTGTGGAATTAATTTTTTTAATACCGCGCATGAGGGAAGTGCGTTCTGCAAGTTTGATTAATACCACGCGAATATCAGATACCATCGCTAATAATAATTTCCGTAATCGATCAATTTGAATGGGATTACGCAATTTTGTTTTAGCATTAATTTCGCTGAGGGCATTCATTTGATAAATGCCTTGCAATAATTTTGAAACACCTTCGCTGATATTTTTAGTAATAATTTCGGATGGAATTTTTTTATGTTGAATCGCACCGGAAAGAATAGCTGCAGCAACAGATTCTTGATCGAGTTTTAGATCTAAAATAATTTCAGCGATTTCTAAGCCTTGTTCGATGCAAGGTAATCCATAAAAATTAGTGAGTCCTTTTGTTTCTGTGTTTGCAAATGTGGCAGCTTTTTCAATTAAATCATATTCCGATAAATGATATTCGCGCGCAACTTTCTCTAACCATGCGGAAAGATCGATCGTGCCATTTTCTAAGTACGTGAATTTCTTTTTAAGAGTAACCATAAGTAAATTATAACTCTAAATTTAATTTTTTGATTTTGCTTCCATGAAACTTTACCCGAGGGGTGGCGTCGTGTGGTACTCCTTTTTTTTGCGCGTGTCTTTATCCGCGCAAAAAAACAGGAGACCGCACGACGACAGGACCCCGAGGCCGCAATTCCAACAAAGCAAAATCAAAACCACTACTTTTCAAACACAGCAATTGTCTCCACATGCGAAGTATGCGGAAACATATTAATAATTCCAACTGCAGATAATTTAAAATGCTGCTGATTCACCAATTCACCCGCATCACGCGCAAGTGTGGCAGGATTACACGACACATACACAATTTTTTTCGCAGATAATTTCGGGAAAAATGGAATGATTTCTTTCGCACCTGTACGTGGCGGATCTAATAATATTTTATCGTATTTTTTATTGAGCCATGCCGCAGACGAATTCGGTTCCATTAAATTTTCAGCAAAAAATTCTACATTTTGAATATGATTATGCTGCGCATTGATTTTTGCTTTATCCACCATCATTTGATTCCCTTCAACGCCAACAACTGATGCAGCAGAACGCGCAAGCGGCAGCGTAAAATTTCCTAATCCACAAAAAAGATCGAGCACCTGTTCACTTTTTTGTGGCTGTAATAATTCAATGGCTAAGTCCACCATCGCAAGATTCATTTCTTTATTCACTTGCGTAAAATCCAGCGGATGAAATTGAATGTTTAAATCATATTTCGGTACAGAATAATTAAGAAAATGATTTTCATCACGCGGCCAAATTTTTTGAATAACAGCAGGCGGATTCGGCTGCAAATAAAAATGAAAATTATTTTTTTCTGCAAATGAAGTTAATAATTGAATATCTGTTTCAGGTAAATT
>JABDDA010000017.1:11156-19599 GCA_013287845.1 Gammaproteobacteria bacterium | reverse complement strand
ATGACGAAAAACGAGCGCCGTTGCATCATCGCCCACCGCCACTTCAATTTGTGCAATGTGTTGATGCTGCGTGAGTGATTGAATCAACTCGATGAGTGCCTCTATTTTTTTCCCAACACTCGGATGCAAAATTTCACACTGTTGAATATCTGCAAGAAAATGGCTGTTTTTTTCACGAAATCCAATCAGCACACGATTTTTTTTATTGACATAACGCACACCCAGTCGTGCTTTACGTCGATAACCCAACGAATTTCCTGAAAGAGGAGGAAGAATTTTTTCAGGCACCACGTTTCCAAAATGTTTTAATTGTTCCAACACCATTTTTTGTTTGAATTGTAATTGATGTTCATCACTCATGTGTTGCATGCTGCATCCACCACATTGAGAAAAATGTTTGCATGCAGGAATAACGCGTTCTTTTGCAGCAAGAATCACTTCAAGAATTTCTGCTTCATAATAACGACGATGTTTTCGAATGATTTTGCAACGCACTTTTTCATTTGGAAGTGCATTTGCAACAAAAATAGTTTTTCCTTCGAAATGACCAATTCCGCGACCATCGTGACTTATGGCTGTAATATCAATTTCAATCATATTTAAATTATCTACGTATTCAAAGCGTTGCATTATAGCGTTTTTTTATGAGTGGAAAAAAGCCAAATCTTTTCTATAATAAAGGTGTGAGTGTTTTCGGAGATTTTGTCTAGAACCGAACAAGTGAAAGAGATCAGGAAACTGACTTGTGGTGTGGTGAGCAGGTCCTACATGATAGGAAAGCCTAAAGCACTGCAGAAGCTTCCACCTTAGTAGTGAAGAGGGTTTCTACAGACACACAAATCTCGCAGAAAACGCTCACTTTTATTTTTAGGATTCTTAAATGATAGAAACGGAATTAAAATTCGGTGCCCACAATTACAAACCCCTACCTGTAGTTTTAACGCGTGGACAAGGTGTTTATGTTTGGGATGAAAATAATACGCGTTACATCGATATGATGAGTGCTTATTCCGCTGTGAGTCATGGTCATTGTCATCCACGTTTAGTAAAAACTCTCGAAGAACAATCGAAAAAATTAGCTGTTATTTCTCGCGCATTTTATTCTGATCAACTCGGTGCGTTCTTAAAAAAAGCCTGTGAATTAACGAAACAAGATAAAGCATTGCCTATGAATTCTGGTGCTGAAGCGGTTGAAACTGCATTAAAAGCAGCACGAAAATGGGCGTATACAATAAAAAAAATTCCAGCTGATCAAGCAGAAATTATTGTGTGCATCGGTAATTTTCATGGACGAACGATTTCAATTGTGGGTATGTCTTCTGAAAAACAATATCGCGAAGGATTTGGTCCTTTTCCTCCGGGTTTTAAATTAATTCCTTATGGTGATAGTGATGCACTTGAAAAAGCAATTACAAAAAATACCGCTGCGTTTTTAGTTGAACCGATTCAAGGTGAAGCAGGCATTATTCTTCCACCCAAAGATTATTTAAAAAAATGTGAAACGATTTGCAAAAAAAATAATGTATTGTTGATTTGCGATGAAATACAAACGGGATTAGGACGTACAGGAAAATTTTTAGCGTGTGAACATGAGAATGTAACACCCGATGGATTGATTTTAGGAAAAGCATTAGGCGGTGGTTTATTACCTGTTTCTTTATTTTTAGCGCGTAAAGAAGTGATGGATGTTTTCACACCAGGCGATCATGGAAGTACATTTGGTGGAAATCCTTTGGCTTCGGCTGTTGGTTTAGCTGCATTAAATATTTTATTTGAAGAAAATTTAATTTCAAATTCAGAAAAATTAGGGAATTATTTTTTAGAAAAATTAAAATTATTTTCATTTCCGCAAATTAAAGCAGTGAGAGGGAAGGGATTATTTATTGGAATTGAAATTGATCCGAAATTTTATTCGGCGCGTGAAGTGTGTTTGCGTTTATTGAAATTAGGTGTGTTGACGAAAGAGACGCATCAAACGGTTGTTCGTTTAGCCCCGCCGCTTGTTATTACGAAAGAACAGATTGATGACGTGTTAGAAAAATTAGAACAAGTTTTTAAAGAGGGTCATGCCAGCGTGCTTTTAGCTGGCATCCAGTGACTTTTTAAAAAAGCCACTGGATGCCACCTCTCGCAAAAAACGCTCGGCTGGCATGACACATGAAATTTTTTAAGCGCTTTTCTTAAAGATACTAGGATCCATTTCTAACTCATTTGCAATTCTATGCAATAAATTATCATCAGGATACAAACTTCCTTCTAACAAACTCCATGCTTGCTGCTTTGGAATAGTTAACATTTTACTAAAAATAATCGAACGTTCGCGTGGATTAGCAGGAATATCCAGCTCGTCTAAACATCGATTTAATACAGCAGCGAAATGTTTTGCGTTATGCAGCACTTTCTTCTCTCCTTGAAAAAAATTTATTTTGAAAAATGAGTATACGAAGGAGAAATCCTTAGAGCAATTCGGGATATCCCTAGTTATTTAAAGGACCTCTAGAAATTGATATTTTGCGTTAGAACGAGGCGCACGAATTTTTAAAAGCGGAGTTTATATGCTAATAAATGAGCATTTTAAAAATGAGTGCAACGAAGTTATAACGCAAAAGAGCAATTTATAGACTGCCTTTAAGTTTTCCTTAAGGATTCCCTATTATAATAAAGCAAGTTCTTTCAAGAGGTGTGGATATGGCAAACGTGCGGGATAAATTATTTCAAGCGATAGCAGAGGGTCGTTCTGGTGATTTTTTTCAATGTGTCAGTGATGAGAAGATTACAGATTTTAACTTAGTCGATACTGAAGGAAAATTTTTTACAAAACATTCTCCTGCGGATCCTTCAACGGGAACGACTCTTATTGCTGCAGCAGCATTTTGGCGAAGATCTCAAATCGTAGACTTCTTAATAGAAAAAAAGGTTTCAAATATTCTGGTAAAAAATGATCTTGAAAATAATGCGATTAGATTCGTAGCAGATCCTGAGGCTCTTATAAAACCCGAACCGATTCATCCTGAATTAGCGTATAAATTAATCTTCGCTGCTTTTTGTTGCGCTGAAGAAAAAAATGATGAAAAAGAAATTAAAGAATGCCAAGAGTATATAAAAAAATATGCAGATATTTTTCGTGATGAAGATTGTTATAACCTTGGATGGATGTTGGCAGGTGGAAAAAAACATCTTGCAATAGATAACGCTGAAGCAAAAAAAATTTTTACCAGAGCATACGATAAAAAAATTCATGCTGACAAAATTGCAATTTATTTTGCATGTTATCGCTTGCATGGCTTAGGGGGTTATACAAAAAATTTATCGCGCGCTTCTGAATTTATTTGCTTCAGCTATGATTCAATCAGCAATCTTGACAGTCAAGATATGGATCAAATTGTGAGTGTCTTAGATCGAATCGCAAAAGCAGAAGATTCCAAAGAACACAACACAGCGTTAGATAAAGCTCGATTAAAACTCGTTAAACATTATTTAACATCAGATGAAAAAAAATCAGAAGAATACGCGCAACTCATCTCTGATGGAAAATTAAAAACACCTTGGGTAGATTATTTTGCTGCAAAAAGAATGATCCGAGAGGGTGATCAAATAAGCGCAGTAAAATTATTAGGTAGACATCCGGAATTTGAAGAAGCAAAAAAAGAATTAGCTGTGATTGAAAAAAGTAACGATACCATTGCGAAATGTCTTTTAAAAATTGAATTATTTAAAAAAACGAAAGATGCAACACACTGCAAAGATTTACCCAACGAATGGCAAATTTATTTCAAAGCAATTTGCGCATTAGAAGGTTTAGGCGAATTTCAAAAACCAGATTTTATTGAAGCGATTTCTTTATTTCACGTCGCGCAAGTACGGGGTGTGTTACTCGCTTATATTGATGAAATGAATGTGCTGGTAAAATTAAAACGAGTTGAATTAGCTTATGATAAGTTGCACGTGCTCGTTCACAATGTGTTTACTCCAAACGTATTAAATGCGAGAAAAACAGATCAAGTTTATCTTAAAAAAGCATTGAAAGAATTGATTGCTACCGTTAAACCAGATGAGAACGCTGTTCCTGCAAATCGTGCTGATGATAAAGATGCAAAAACAATGCCATCGCAATTGGTATTAACAACAGATTTAATTCAAGAAGCAGAAAAACACTACGATGAATGTAATGTTCCCGCTGCAATTAAAGCCTATCGCGCTGTTGCTGAGGCCGCAAAAATTTCTTGGGGTGAATCAGAAATTAATAAACACAGAAATAAATTTTCTAAATTATCTGTCATTGCAACAGCAAAACAAAAAGAAGAAATGGCAGCAGTCAATGCAATCTTTACTCAAAAATTAGAACAAATTAAAGCAGCAGAAAATAATACTGAAGAAGCTGCAATACTCGAAGCATGGGGAAAAGCAGGTAAACCAAAAGAATATTTACCACGATTTGATTTTTATTTTAAACGCGCGAGTGAAGAAGAAGGTATTGCAACAACAGCGATCACGCAAAGCGATGAACAAGAATTTGTAAAACACAGAAAAGCAGCAATCGATTTTTATGTAAAAGCACATGAATTTGCTTCAAAAGAAAATAAACTTATTCTTGAATCACTCATGGAATCTTATACCAATGAAACTCATAATCGCGCAACAGAAACAGATAAAAAGAAAAATAATTCTGATGTGATAAGTTACGCAGCTGAAGCATTACAAAAAATGCGAGCGCCAAATGTTTCTGTTGCAAGCATTTCTATTACGAATACAGCAGATTTAATCGGTATGATTTCAGTCACTGAAGCACCCAAGCCCGCTGCTGCAACACCAAAGAAAAAATCATTCTTTAGTTCGTGGTTTTGATGCATCAAACGTATTCAGCATCAACGCCGCAATCGTCATTGGTCCCACACCACCCGGAACTGGCGTAATCCACGCAGCACGCTCACGCGCTTTTTCAAATTCAATATCACCGACAATATTTCCGTCACGCAATCGCGTAATTCCAACATCAATCACCGTCGCATCTTTTTTTATCCAATCACCTTTTATTAAATTGGGTTTTCCCACAGCTGAAATTAAAATATCCGCTTGCGAAATAAAAGGTTTTAAATCTTCTGTAAAACGATGACAAATTGTCACAGTGCATCCTACTGATAATAATTCTAATGCCATTGGTCTTCCCACCACAGTCGATGCGCCGACAACCACTGCATGACGATTTTTATAAATTTGTTGAATGCTTTCTAATAACATCATCACACCGAAGGGTGTGCATGAACGAAAAAGAGGGCGACGTTGTGCAAGGCGTCCTAAATGATATGGATGAAATCCATCGACATCTTTTTTCGGATCAATGCATTCTAATATTTTTTTGTAATCTAATTCTTTCGGCAAAGGCAATTGAACTAAAATGCCGTGAACATTTTTATCATGATTACATTTTTCAATGAGGCTTATTAATTCTTTTTCAGAAACCGTTTCAGGTAAGTGATGAAAAAAAGAATGAATGCCGACTTGCTCACACGCGGCTTGTTTGTTTTTCACATAGATTTCAGAAGCAGGATCATTTCCTACTAAAATCACTGCTAATCCAGGCGCAGCATTCGTTTTTTTTATTTGATTAGCGATATCTGATAAGATCGCCGCAGAAAGTATTTTTCCATCAATGAGTTGAGCTGTCATAGTGTTAAGAATTCCTTAAGGTTAGACCATTATACTAATAGAATATTTTTATGCACAGGATTTTGAGGAGTGGGGAATGCGAAGTAGTGATGTAGCGAAAGGTCAGAGAGCGCGCCGCTCAAGTTATGATGCTTCTTATTTATTTTCAGCAATACAAAATAATGAAGAGAAATACTTTAAGCAAGATTTTTCAAAATACCCTCCTAATTTAATAGACAGTAGCGGAAAGTTTTTTAGCGTTAAAAATACGACACTTATTTCAGCTGCTGTTTTTAACCGAAGAAATAAAATAATTGAGCGTATATTTTCTTTAGCGTCACAATATCCCGATATTCTTAATATTCTTGAAAAAGATGACTCTGGCCGATGCGCGATTGATCATGCAGCGGGCGATGGATATTCAGATAAGTATCGGCAACCAGCAGATCCTCAATTAACAGTACGATTAATTAAAGCTGCTTTTGATCAAGCAGAAAGTAACAATGATTCTAAAGCAGTATCAGAATGTTTAGCTTACATTAAAAAATATCGCGATTGCTTTACTACTGTGCTGCATGATTATGCTAGTTTGGGATGGATGTTGGCAGGTGGATCAAAAAATCTTGCAAGAGATGAAACTCAGGCATTTTATTTTTTTAACTTATGTGTTGGTAATTCGGGAATAAATTCTCGTGCACGTGCAATGAGCTCATATTATATGGGATATTATTATTTACGAGGTGTAGGCACAGAAAAAAGTTTTACAGAAAGCTATAGAAGAGCCAGTGAAGCGTATGAAGTAAAATTTGATGCTCCAGGTGTCGCAACTCTTGCTACCCAAAATATTTTAGATCCACTCGCAAAAACAGCTGATTTGAAAGAAGATGCTAAAGGTGAAAATCAAGCATTACACAATGCAAGAATGAAATTACTCAAACATTATTTAACTTCAGATGAAAAAAAATCAGAAGAATACGCAGATTTAATTACAGATGAAAAAATAAAAAATCCTTGGAAAACTTATTTTTCAGCATCAAAGATGATTCGTTCTGGAAAAGAAATAGAGGGAATTAAATTGCTTGCGCAATGTGGTGGATTAGAAGAAGCAAAAACAAAATTATTAAACCTCGCGACTGATATACGTAATAATGATACTACTTGTGCAGCAAGAATTGCATTCTTTCAATTCACTGCCAATGAAAATTCTCAAAGTAGATTGATTATCCCGGACTTAATTAAAGCGGCTTTTAATTATGCTGAACGTAATAATGATCGTGATGCAGTGTTGGCTTGTTTAAATTACATAAAAAAATATCGTGAATGGTTTGGTCTTTCTTACCGTATACACTATTCTAGCTTGGGATGGATGTTATTAGGCGGATCAAAAGGTCTTGCAAAAGATGAAACACTCGCAATACATTTTTTTACGGGATATGTAAGGTGGGGAATTCCAATAACCTATTCATGTCGACAAAGCGCATATCATCTAGCTCAGTGTTATTTATTAGGTATGGGCACAGAAAAAGATTTTTCAAAAGCGTATGAATATGGCATGAGAAGTTACGATCCTCGGCAAACTGAGTTTAATGATTTAGTTTTCAGCAACGTGCTTGATCCACTCGCGCGAACAGCAGATTCAAAAGAAGATCCAAAAAAAGAAAACCACGTTTTACATAACGCAAGAATCAAGCTTATTAAACATTATTTACCATCTGATGCAAAAAAATCTGAAGAATATGCAGGGCTGCTTACAGATGAGAAAGAAAAAAATAATTGGAAAAATTATTTTTTAGCCAAAAAAATAATAGCTGAAGGAAAGCCAATTAAAGGCATCAAATTATTATTGAAACATCCCGATATCGAAGAAATAAAAATTGCGTTAATTTCTGTTGTGCAAATTAACAATGGTATTGCAAGGCAGCTTGCAAGAATTGAATTATTTAAATTAACGAAAGATGAAAAGTATCGCGACGAATTGCCGAGAGAATGGCAAGCGTATTGCCGCGGAATTTCTGCAATTATGCCGCGTGATGAAAAAGCAGCTGTAACAGCAGCGAGCGCGTCTCTTCCTAATGTAGATGACAAAGAAATCCCCATGGTGGAATTATGCAAGCAAGCAGCAGACTGTTATTGCAGCTATGATGTTCCGGGTGCAATTAAAATTTATTCTGAGCTTGCGAATAGAGCGAAATCCACTTGGAACGAAGAAGAAATTATTTTGCATCGCGATAGAATTTCTCATTTACATGTCATCGCAGCAGAAAATGAATTGCGTGAAATTGCAAAGATTACTTCTAAATTTAATTTAGTATTAAATCAAATTATGCTGTTCAGACGTATTAAAGAAGAAAAAAAATTATTAGAAGAATGGAAATCAAAATTCATTTCTCCGAAAGAATATGATCCACTGGTTCAATTTTATTTTAGATGTGCGAGTGAGCAAGAAGCGGCTGCAATTTCTTGTATGCAAGAAGATCAAACTAAGTTTGCAGATTGCAGAATTGCAGCGATCGATTTTTATGTAAACGCTTTTAAATTTGCGACAGATGCGCAAAAATTAATGTTAATTGCACTCGTAGAAAAGTATGCAAGTGAAGAACATAATCGTGCAGCAGAAAGCGATCAAAAGAAAAATAATGTTGATGTAGTGAGTTATGCAAAATTGATGTTAAAAAGAATGGAAAAATCAAAATCTTTTTTTGAATCGGCAATGGCAATTTTTTCATCTGATAAAAATAAAACAGCAACAGCGAGTGCAGCTGCAAATACAGCTGCAAATGCAACGCTCACTCCTACG
>JABDDA010000017.1:227-11056 GCA_013287845.1 Gammaproteobacteria bacterium | reverse complement strand
AATCGGCAATGGCAATTTTTTCATCTGATAAAAATAAAACAGCAACAGCGAGTGCAGCTGCAAATACAGCTGCAAATGCAACGCTCACTCCTACGCAGCAATTAATGGTTGTTATAGCTAACACAGCTGCGCCTAAGCCGGCGACGAAATAATAACAATTTTGTTTCGCGCTTTCAGTGCCGCGCGTGGCTCGAAAAACCGGGTCAAATGTCATCTAGAATATTTTTATGCACAGGATTTTGAGGAGAATAAAATGAGTGATAGTGATGATGATTGTGATGACGATAGCCATGATACGTGTCACACGGAGCATGGTGGATGTAGTCGAGATGACTATTATCAAACATATGAAGATGAACCGACACGTAATAAAAAAGCGTTAGATGCTAATCCTTCTTATTTATTTACAATAATAGAACGGGATTTACAGCGGGATTTTAATGTTATTGTTAGCCAGGTTTCTCTTAAGCCTAATAATTTAATAGATAGTAAAGGCGAATTTTTTAAAAAACCAGATGGTAGCGCTTTTAAAAATATAACCCTTATTTCTGCAGCAGCTTTTTATCGAAGAAATAAGATGATTGATGATTTATTTCTTTATGAAAAAAAAGCAGATGGAATTCTTAATATTCGTGGAAAAGATGAATCAGGTTGTTGTGCAATTGATTATGCAGCGGGTGTTGGATACTCAGCCGCCACACAAAAGCCAGCAGATCCTAAATTATTATTCCGATTAATCAAAAAAACTTTTGATCAAGCTGAAAGTAATAATGATGCTAAAGTAGTTTCAGAATGTTTTGGTTACATCAAAACATATCGCGATCGTTTTACTAATCCAGATGATTATTATAATTTAGCATGGATGTTATCGAATGGATCAAAAGCACTTGCAAAAGATGAAACCCAAGCGTTTTATTTTCATAATTTAGTTGTAGACAATGTGACACTCGATTTATATAAGCATGCAGAAAGTGGATACTACATGGCTCATTGTCATTTGGTTGGAATAGGTGCAGAAAAAAGTTTTACAAAAGCCTATAAAAGAGCATCCGAAGCTTATCAAAGATATGAGACACAAAAAACAGAAAATAAAGCTCTCAAACATGTTTTAGATCCACTCGCACGAACAGCTGATCTTAAAGAAGATTCAAACGATGCTAAAACTGAAAATGCAGCCTTGCACAGTGCTCGAATAAAGTTGCTCAACCATTATTTAATTTCTGATGAAAAAAAATCTGAAGAATATGCGAAAATGTTGACAGATAAAAAACAGAAATCTGAGTGGGAAAATTATTTTTCAGTTAAAAAAAGTATCGTGAGTAAAAAGCCAATTGAAGCAATTAAATTATTAAAGCAACTTGATATAGAAAAAGTAAAAATTGCATTTATTTCTATCGTTCAAAATAATAATAATGATATTTTAAAACATCTCGCGAGAATTGAATTATTTAAATTAACAAAAGAAGAAAAATATTGCAGTGAACTGCCGAGAGAATGGCAAGCGTATTGTCAAGGTATTGCTGCAGTTAAACCGCGTGATGAAAAAGCAGCTGTCACAGTATATTCTCAGGCAGAAGAATGTTACTGCAGCTATGATGTTCCAGGTGCAATTAAATTTTATTCTGAACTTGCTGAGAATGATGAAAAAGAAAAAGAACTTACTCTGCATCGCGATCGAATTTCTCATTTACGTTTAATTGCAACCGAAAATGAATTACGTGAAATTTCAAAAATCACAGCTAAATTTAATTTAAGATTAGATCAGCACACAAATGAAAAATACAAACCACAAGAAACAAAATTATTAAAAGAACACGAAGAAAAAACATTTCGTTTTTCAGATAAAAACGAATCACTTTTTCAATTTTATTCTGCACGTGCGGGTCAAAATGAAGGGATTGCTGCTTCTTGTATGCAAGACGATGTGAATACACTGGTGCATTATCGAATAGAAGCTATTTCTTTTTATGTAAAAGCATTTAAATATGCAACCGACGCGCAAAAAGTAATGTTAGTGACAGCTGTGGAAATGTACGCGAATACAACACACAATCGCGCAACAGAAATAGATCAAAAGAAAAATAATTCCGAAGTGGTCAGTTTTGCGCAGCATGCATTAAGAACAATGCCGAAACCAAAATCTTTTTTTCAATCGGCAATGGCAATTTTTTCATCTGATAAAAATAAAACAGCAACAGCGAGTGCAGCTGCAAATACAGCTGCAAATGCAACGCTCACTCCTACGCAGCAATTAATGATTACAATAGCTAACACAAGTGCGCCTAAATAACGATAACAGAAGACACCAATAAATTTTTGAGTACGATACCGAGCCGCGTGCTAAGCCAAGCGTGTACAAATTCTTAATTACCGAGAGGTTAGTTAGAACATACACGCTTGCTTACGCGCGCGGCTCGGTATCGTACTAAAAGTTTATGAGTAGTCTTTGAATCGAGTTAACTCTGCTTCAAATTTTTTGCAATCTTCAACAAATTGCTGACTCGATAAATAATGAAATTCCCCACCACGTGACTGCGCAATTTTATCTGAATTCATTTCATTATTTTTTAATCCGGGATGACACATGATTAATCCGCCCTCCGATATTTCGCTTAAAAATTTCTGGAAAGTTTTCTCAAATTGGGGTGAAGCAAAATTATATATCCCTAAAAAAGAAGCGTTATGCGGAATTTTTTTTGCAATTAATTTTTTCTTAAACGCGCGTGCGCCACTGAATTGAATAATTAAATTTTTAAAATCGGTAATCGCAGAATCCGTGCAACGGAAATACACCGGATGTTGCCACAATCTTTTTTCATACACAGATAATAATGCATCACGAATCACAGGAAATTGATGTACATGTTGATGTCCATCAATAAATCGCGGCGGCATTTTCATTTCAGATTCAAATTGATCCAGCTGAGCATGCAATTCTTCTTCTATTTTTTGCTGAGAAATAAAGCGCAGCTGAGAAAACAAAAGTAATTTTCCTAATGAAGATGCAGGAATACGACATAACTTTCCTTCGGTCAAATTAAAATGTAATCCAATATCAATTTGATTTTTGAAAGGTTCGAGCCACTTCGCGTGCATTTTCCAGTGTGAAAACGTCGTTAAACAGCTGGTCGCAGACAGTCGGGATTGCTGAATTAATGCAATAATTGCTTGAGAAATGTCGGCATTTTGCCCATAATCGTCGGCACAAAGAATGATATGTTTCATAAATTTAGTGGGTATAAAGTTAAAAGTTAAATCTACGAGAAATTCAAAGTGATAGCAACAAAACAAAATAAATTACACAGCTGGTTAATCGATTTCGTAATGCTGAGCATCCTGCTCGGTGTTTTTTATGCGATTTGGTTAGGCGCGCACGCACTTTTTACGCCTGATGAAGGTCGCTATTCTGAAGTTGCGCGCGAAATGGTTGTGTCGGGTGATTACGTTACACCACGATTAAATGGCGTTCCTTTTCTCGATAAACCTATTTTTTATTATTGGTTGCAAGCAAGTGCGATTCAATTATTTGGATTGAAAGAATGGGCGCTGCGTTTTTGGCCTGCATTTATCGGTGTTCTAGGATGTCTTTTAGTGTATGGGGCAGGGCGGCAATTTTTTAATCGTCGCACCGGTGTGATTGCTGCCATTTTACTTTCAACCAGTCCGCTCTATTACGGCGCAGCACATTATGCGAATTTAGATCTTGAAGTCGCTGTTCTTATCGGTAATTCACTTTTATTTTTTTTATTAGGAATGGAATCGTCTCATTCGAAAATGCGATCATGGTTTTTATTTTTTGCGTATGTGTTTATGGGATTAGCTGCATTAACCAAAGGATTAATAGGAATCGTTTTTCCTGCAATGATCATTGGCTCATGGATTTTAATTTTAAACCGTTGGTCTATTTTAAAAGAAATGCGAATAGTTACAGGCGCGATTATTTTTTCTTTAATTACAGTGCCGTGGTATGTGTTAGTGCAAAAAGCCAATCCACAATTTTTTCATTTCTTTTTTGTGGTGCAACAATTTTCGCGTTATTTAACGCAACAATCATTTAACAATCAAACTTCATTTTGGTTTTATATTCCAATTATTTTTGCTGGATTTTTTCCGTGGTCCATTTTTTGTATTCAATCGCTTTGGCAATCGATTAAAAACATTTTTGTGAATCGTCAAGAATATCGCGTGGAATTATTTTTACTCTTGTGGGTTATTTTCGTATTTATTTTTTTCTCAATTCCAAAATCAAAAACGGTGGGATATATTCTTCCGCTGTTTCAACCGCTCGCATTATTAGTGGGTTGTTATTTTTCTCGTGCGTGGGAGCGTGCGCAACAAAAAGGAATTCAATTTGGTTTATTAAATTATGTTCTAATTAGCGTGGCAACATTTGTTATGTGTTGGTTGGTGGTTTCATATAAATGGATGGACATTACACCCGAATTTGGAAATTATATTTTTTCAGCAGGCGGTTTATTTTTATTTTCAGGTATTTTAATTTTCTTTCTGCGCAAAAAAAATCTTCAAACAATATTGAGTTGTTTAATTACCACTGCAGTTTTATTTTTATTTATTTTATCTGCAAGCAGTCAAGTTTCTAATGTGCGTTCTATAAAACCATTGGCGATGGAATTAAAATCATTAATAAAACCAGACGATGAAGTTGTTACGTTTTATCGGTATTACCAAGATTTACCGATTTATATTGAAAAAAGAATTGTGATTGTGGCTGATTGGAAAGCACCTGACATTGCGCAAAATGATAATTGGCTGCGAGAATTGTGGTATGGAATGAATTATCAAGACACAAGCCAATGGCTAATTGATGAAGCTACTTTTTGGACGCGATGGAAGAGTGATAAACGTTTATATGTTTTAACAGAAGAACGTTATTTAGATAAATTGCGCGAAAAAGCAGTAAAGTATTATCAAATTGCGCAGACGAATAGTACGGTTTTAATTAGTAATCATCCTGTTTAACGCCTGTTTTGTTGCGAGCCACACAACTAATGGAAATTAAAATCCATCTTTTATTTGAATGATATATTTAGGCCTTTGTTTTACTTCTGTAAAAATTCTTGCGATGTATTCACCCAAAATTCCAATCGATAATAATTGAATTCCACCTAAAAACATCACCGCAATAATAATGCTGGGAAAACCTGGCAAATCAATTCCATACATTAATGTGTACACTAAAAAATAAATTGAATAAATGAGTGCGAAAACAGAAATAATAAATCCGACAAATCCCCAGACGCGTAATGGAATGTCTGAGAAAGAAGTGATTCCTGTAATGGCAAGTTCTAGTAATTTTCGAAATCCCCAGCGACTTTTTCCCGCAACACGTTGTTGCACGTCGTATAAAACTGCTTTTCGTTTGAAACCAATCCAACCGTAAAGTCCTTTCATAAAACGTGTGCGTTCTTGAAAAGAATTCAGTGCGTTAATCACTTTTCTATCCAGCAAACGAAAATCACCCGCGCCGCTGGGCAAATCAATTTTTGTAATTTTATTCATGATCCAATAAAAACATTTTGCAAATTGACGTTTAACGCGTGATTCATTGTCGCGATTTTTTCGCAATCCATACACCATGTCATAACCTTCTGCCCATTCATTTAAAAATGTGGGTAAAATTTCAATGGGATGTTGGAAATCAGCGTCCATGAGAATCGCAATTTCACCGCTGCAATGTTCTAATCCTGCTGTGAGTGCAATTTCTTTTCCAAAGTTTCTGGAAAATCCAATAAGTTTGATGTGATAGTCTTTCGGTAATGCGATTATTTTTTCTATTGTGGCATCTCGACTCCCATCGTCGATGGCAATAATTTCAAATTGATTTGTTACGCTGCGTAAAAAAGTTTGTAACCTTTCAAAAAAATGTTGGACATTCATTTCTTCGTTATAAACAGGAACGATGCATGAAATAAAAATATTTTTTTGCTGAAGGTGTTGATGTCGGTTGATTTCTGTCATAGAGTAAGCGCGTTCATCAGTAAATACGTTTCCGCATTATAATCTCGAGTTAATCAAATTCAAAGTTGTTATTCCCATTTATTCAATTTTTTTCCAGGAGAATTTTTTATGAAATTACGTATCGCTATTTCTTTATTTTTTTTATTACCACACATTATTTTTGCAGCTGGAGAATCCTGTCCCACACCTTTTCAAATTCAATCCAGTCGTTTTTCGGGATTTTCTGTTTATGATATTGATAGTGGGTTAGTGCTGAATGCAAATCGATTAGCGCAATTTCAATCGAATGTGCAGCAATTTGCATTAGCAGAATGGTTGCCTGAAGCGCCTGAAGGTGAAGCGCATTGTTATTATGTGGGAAGTGATCCTTCTGATGTGAGTTATCTCAATGCCTATCTTGCAAAGCCAGGATTATTTTTGAATACAACTTTTCCGTGGAAATCGGAAGGGGGCGGTGCATTTCGTTGTAACAAAAGCTTAGCGGAATGTTGGTTTACTCTAGGTACTAATTAATGGTACCATCATGATCAGATCCAAACATAAAAAAATACTCGAACGAATTTTTCAAGATCCTGTTCAATCCAGTATTGCTTGGAGTGATATAGAAGCAATGCTTGAAAGTTTGGGTGCTGATATTTCTGAAGGAAGAGGTTCCAGAGTCAGAATAGAATTGAATTTCATTCGAGCAGTTTTTCATAAACCGCATCCTCATAAGGAAACGAATAAGGGTGCGGTGGTTTCAATGAGACGTTTTTTAATAGAAGCAGGAATTGATCATGATGATTTATAAAAATTATGTTGCGCAAATAGAATTTGATGAAGAGGCGGATTTATTTCACGGTGAAGTGATTAATACGCGTGATGTCATTACTTTTCAGGGCTCTACTGTTAAAGAATTAAAAAAAGCATTGCGCGATTCCATAGAAGATTATCTTGAATTTTGTAAAAAACGAAATGAAGAACCAGAACGGCCATTTTCTGGAAAATTTAATTTACGACTCGATCCCGAATTACATCGCAATGTTTTTATTGTTGCAAGAAAACATGGTAAAAGTTTAAATGAATGGGTCACTGAAGCCATTCGTCATCATTTGCAAGAATAATTATTTTTTCCACTTAATATTACATCCCATGCTAGGTTTTTGATCTGCATTCACAGGTTTTTTTGCAATGACACTATCTAATGCCGCGCATAAATCTTTTCCTGTGACAGGTTTCTCATTGCCTGGCATGGCTTCATCAAAACGTCCACGATAAACACATTTTAATTGCTTATCGAATACATAAAAATCGGGTGTGCATGCCGCTTGATACGCTTTTGCGGTGGATTGATCTTCATCATATAAATAAGGAAAAGAATACTGCTTTTTTGCAGCTTCTTCGCGCATTTTTTCTGGGCTGTCATCAGGATAATTTGTAATATCATTCGCACTAATCGCAATAAATTTAATTTTTTTTGCTTGATACGCATTCGTCACTTCAACTAATTTTTTTTGAATATGTTTGACGAAAGGGCAGTGATTACAAATAAACATCACGACGGTACCCGTTTCAGATTTTAATTCTGCCAGAGAAAGTTTTTTTCCAGAGATAACATCAAGTAAGGTAAAATCAGGTGCTTTTGTACCAAGAGGAAGCATCGTAGAAGGGGTGAGCGCCATTGCGTTTTCCTTGAGTATTAGTCCAGTAGAAAAGAATACCCATTTTTAAGATTTTTTACTATAATGGCGTCCCGAAAGTTTTTTTAATTATAAACACTTTTATTTGAGGTCTCTAGTTATATGCAAGTATCTGTCGAAGCACCCAATAAATTAGAAAGAAAAGTGACTGTTGTTGTTCCTACACAAACGCTAGATGACGCTTTTGATAAGCGTATTTCTAAGCTAGCACAAACAGTCAAAGTGAATGGATATCGTGAAGGTAAAGTTCCTTTAGATGTTGTGAAATTACGATTTGGAGAAACAGCACGAAAAGAAGCACTCAGCGAAGTCATACAATCTTCGTTATATGCAGCAATTGCGCAAGAAAAATTATTACCTGCAGGTACACCCGTTGTAGAACCTAAAACAATTGCACCTGGACAACCTCTTGAATTTGTCGCGATGTTTGAAGTCATGCCAGTCATTGATTCTGTTCATTTCAAAGTAACTAAAATTGAAAAAGAAATTTCAGTGGTTGACGATGAAGCGGTTGATAATGTGATTCAACGATTACGCGAACAACATATTCGTTGGCATGCTGTCACACGTCCCGCGCAAGAAAAAGATCAAGCTGTAATCGATTTCACTGGCTCAATTGATGGAAAACCATTTCCAAATGGTCAAGCACATGATTACGCCATTGTGCTCGGCAGCAAAATGATGATTCCTGGTTTTGAAGAAGGCATTATTGGAATGAAAGTCGGTGAAGAAAAAACCATTTCATTAAAATTTCCTGAAAAATATTTTGCAAAAGAAGTGGCAGGAAAAGAAACTGAATTTCTCATCAAAGTAATTCGTGTATTAGAACCTGAATTACCAGAAATGACTTCTGCATTCGTTAAAAAAATTGGTGTGAAAGAAGGTGAAGTAGAAAATTTACGTTCTGAAATTCGAAAAAATCTTGAACGCGAATTAGTGCGTGTTGTGAATCACAAACTTAAAGTTCAAGTGTTTGATGAATTATTAAAGCAAAATGAAATTGAAATTCCAAAAGCATTAATCGAACGTGAAGCAAAGCGTATTCATGATCAACTTCATCCGCATCATCCTGGTGAAGAACATCATCATTCTGATGCAGAAATGGACGAATTTCGTGATGCAGCAAAAAAACAAGTGGCAGTGGGATTATTAGTAGCTGAACTTGTGAAATCACATAAAATTAATGTGACTGCAGAAGAAATGGAAAAATATGCGACGAATTTAGCTTCTGCCTATGAAAAACCCGATGAAGTAAAAAAATGGTATTTACAAGACCGACGTCAACGTGCAGAAATTGAAATGCAATTGCTGGAAGAAAAATTAGTTCAAGCATTACTTGAAAAAGTGACAGTCACAGAAAAACACGTAAAATACAGTGAATTAGTGAAATAAAAAAAGGAATTAAATTTATGTCAACTCTTGTCCCTATTGTCATTGAGCAAACAGCGCGTGGCGAACGTTCATTTGATATTTTTTCACGATTATTAAAAGATCGTGTCGTTTTTATTATTGGACCGATTGATGATTATGTTGCCAATCTTGTTGTCGCACAGTTGTTATTTTTAGAATCTGAAAATCCCGATAAAGATATTTCTCTTTATATCAATTCACCGGGCGGTGTCGTGACTTCTGGACTTGCAATTTATGATACAATGCAATTCATTAAGCCCGATGTGAGTACACAATGTCTCGGACAAGCCGCTAGCATGGGCGCATTACTACTTGCAGGTGGCGCAGCTGGAAAACGGTTTTGTTTACCCAATGCACGCGTGATGATTCATCAACCGTTAGGTGGTGTTCAAGGACAAGCTTCTGACATTGCTATTCATGCGGAAGAAACACTTAAAATTCGCACAAGATTAAATAAAATTTTAGCGAAACATACCGGACAGCCTGAAGAGGTTATTGGAAAAGATACAGACCGCGATAATTTTATGAGTGCAGAAAGAGCATTGCAGTACGGCTTAATTGATAAAATTTTAGAGCATCGTAAAGGTCATCATTCGTCAAATAATAAAAAAGAGACTTGATAATAAAAAATAAGGACGCATATTTACATTTTAGTAACGATAGAAAGTAGAGGAGGTGCAAGTGTTATATTGTTCATTTTGCGGTAAAAGCCAGCAGGACGTTCGAAAATTAATTGCAGGACCTTCCGTTTACGTTTGTGATGAATGCGTATCGCTTTGTAATGACATCATTACAGAAGATGGAAAAAATAAACAACCGACTGCGGATGGATTAGCACGCCTACCCACACCGATTGAAATTCGAAAAACATTAGATGAATACGTCATCGGACAAGCGCATGCAAAAAAAGTGCTTTCAGTTGCAGTGTATAATCACTACAAACGTTTGCGCATGCGCGACAAAAAAAATAAAACCGATGATGTGGAATTAAATAAAAGTAATATTTTATTAATTGGTCCGACCGGAAGTGGAAAAACGTTATTAGCAGAAACGCTTGCTAAACTTTTAAATGTTCCGTTTGTCATTGCTGATGCAACAACACTCACTGAAGCAGGTTATGTCGGTGAAGATGTTGAAAATATTATTCAGAAATTATTACAAAAATCTGAATATGATGTTGCAAAAGCACAAACAGGAATTGTTTACATCGATGAAATCGATAAGATTTCTCGTAAGTCCGAGAATCCTTCTATTACACGAGATGTTTCAGGTGAAGGTGTACAGCAAGCATTATTAAAATTAATTGAAGGAACGATTGCCTCTGTTCCTCCACAAGGTGGACGCAAACATCCTCAGCAAGAATTTGTTCAAATTGATACGAAAAATATTTTATTTATTTGCGGCGGTGCATTTGCCGGTATTGAAAAATTAATTCGTGATCGTACAGAAAAATCAGGCATTGGTTTTTCTGCAGAAATCCACAGTAAAACGGATACAAAATCAAACGATCAACTTTTCCGTGAAGTGGAACCTGCAGATTTAATGAAATACGGTTTAATTCCAGAATTAATTGGTCGTTTACCTGTGGTCGCAACATTAGAAGAATTAGATCAAGAAGCATTGATTGCTATTTTAACAGAACCGAAAAATGCACTTGTGCGACAATATCGAAAATTATTTGAACTGGAAGATGCGCAATTAGAATTTCGTGAAGCAGCATTACGTATGATTGCAAAACAATGTGCAGAAAAGAAAACAGGC
>JABDDA010000017.1:0-217 GCA_013287845.1 Gammaproteobacteria bacterium | reverse complement strand
ATGTATGAACTTCCTTCAATGGAACAAGTCTCTAAAGTGATTATTGATGAAAACTGTGTTTCTGGCGATTCAGCACCCATTGTCATGTATGAAAATCAAACTCAAGAGCAAAATTTCGCAACCACAGAATAGGAACTTTTGACAGTATGTCAAGAACCTCAAATCAGCATAATCGTATATACTTATTGATATAGATCACTAAAATTTTAACGGTACC
>JABDDA010000016.1:22402-22997 GCA_013287845.1 Gammaproteobacteria bacterium | reverse complement strand
TAAAATAAAACGATAAATTTTCACATGATAAAATCGGTTGATTCAATTCATGATCTTGAATCATTAATTTTTTATTATGAAATCTCGCGTCTTTTTGATAACGCGCAATATCTTCTACTCTGAGATAAGACACATACCCTCCTTGAATTATTTTGATTAATTTGAAAATAGAATTCATGTTACTGAAAAAAAGTAAATGTAGCGTGTAATAAGCAAGCAACATTCCGATAGATAATTTTCCGGAAGAAATTTCAATTCCTCCTAAAAAAATTAAAGTCATCAATGAAATGGAATCTGTCCATTTCGTCACTGCGTTTTTAATCGTATTTAATGTGTTTAATTTGTCTTGTGATTCCAGTTTTTTAAAAAATAATTTATTGATTTTAGCTAACGTATTTCTTTCCAATGAACACGACTGAATTGTTTTAATATTTTTTGCGCTAGACATTCCTAAAGAATAAAATTTACTAAAATAATTATTATTTTCTTTTTCTAACGGAATATTTATTTTTGATGTGATATAAATAAATCCGGATAAAATCAAGAAAATCGTGAATGACGCGAGAGAAAGCACGATAGAAAATTGACTTGCAAT
>JABDDA010000016.1:0-22392 GCA_013287845.1 Gammaproteobacteria bacterium | reverse complement strand
TGTCAATACTGATCATAAAAATAATACATAAAATCGCGCTGAGTATCGTCGTTAAAAAAACGGTTGTGTTTTCCAAAATCAGTTGGATCATACTTTCTATTCTAGAAAAAATAGAAATCAACTCTGTTTTTTGTCGAATAGAATAAAACAGTAATGGTAATTGAAAAAGATGCGTCACGATTTCAATTGATTTTCTTAAGCTTGCTTTTGTATTTAATTTAAATTGTATTATTTTTTTTATTCGGCCGTTTATGATCGAAATGAAATGAATGCCCATTAAAAAAATTAATATCGCTGGAATCCAATGGGTATATTTTAAAATAATGCAATAATCAAGCAATATTGACGATAAAATTGAATTTCCAAGCGCGCTTCCCGTGAGGAGAGTTGAATAAATAACGAGAATGGATAATTCTTTTTTGAATCCTTTCCAATTTTTTTTTAAAAACCCAAAAATAATCGGGTCTTTTTTAATGACTGGTGTTGCACGTGTCGGTGCAATATCGATAATAATTCCTGTAAAAGATTTATCAAATTCTTCTAAGCTTACTGTGCGTGCACCTTCTGCAGGATCATTAAGATAAACTTTATTTTTTCTTACTTCATTAATGACGACATAGTGATTAAATTTCCAAAATGCAATGACAGGATACGTCATGCGCGCGATATCTTCTAATTCCACTTTAAATCCACCGGCTTGAAAGGCATATTTTTTTGCAACAGCAATGAGTGTTGCAGCTGAGCAGCCATCACGTGAAGGACCACATTGGTCGCGGAGTGTTTCAATCGGTAAATTGAGTTTGTAATATGAAAATAATATGGCGAGGCATGCAATCCCACATTCTGTTTCAGAGTGTTGCAACAAAATGGGAGTTTTTATTTTTCTCATTATTTACCTCAATAATAGCCTCCACGGAGAACACTCTTTAATAATAATATTTGCAGAAGAAAGAACACCGGGGTCAATTTTAAGGGGCGCACCGTTTTTTGTTGTCCACGTAAGGCCGCTAAACGTCATAGCACTTTCTTCTAATTTAATTTTGATCATGTAAGGCGCTCCTTGTGTGAAAAATTCATCCACTAAATTTGAATTTCCTAAATAAGTGTAAATGTAGTCTTTTGTTTCAGGATATTGAGAAACACTAAATACTCTGCCTTTAATGTATCCATACTGATAAGAAGAAATGGTATTCGGAAGTACATACACATTCATTCCGGGAAATACTTTTTTTCCATCGAGTGAATTCACAAATGCAATCATGTATAAGTGTGTCGTAAATTTATTTTTATCTGTACTCGCCTGGCTTGATTTTATTTCTGCAGATAATAATTCTTCTGCTGCAAGATATTCTTCTTTTGCGCTATGTAATTCAGAAAGAGTAATGAAATGATGGTTGAAAAGAATATTTTTTGATTCTAATAATTTTTTTAATGCGTATACTTTTTTGGTGTGCTCATTTAATTTATTTTTAAGAAAATCATCTGAATGCAATAATTGCTCGGCAGAGACAATCATTCCCTTCGCTTGAATACGCAACTCCACTGTTCCTAAAATAATCCAAACAATGAGTCCAAGAAACAAAGGTAATAAAGCAATCAGCCATACCCATGATTGAAATTGCACGATCTTTAAACCGCGCTGGATATCATCTTCGACGCGAATATTTTTTAACGCGTTTTTGCGGAATAGATTATTGTTTGGCGCCACGTTAGAGACCCTCATCCCTGTCCCTTCTCCCAATGCGAAAAGCGATTGGGAGAAGGGAACCTATAATTTATTTTTTCAGCCACTGCTCCCATGATAGATAATCTCTATCACCAAAATCTTTCCCACTTATTTTTTTCAAGATTTCATATGCCAATCCATGCACATTTAATTGTGAAAGTTTTAATTCTTCGAGCAATTCATTTTTTGCACGCAAGTGTACGTAATTCGCATAACGCGCGTGATCGACTAATTCAGAAATCATATAAAGCGCTTTATTTCTATCCGATGCTGCAGGAAAACTAAGCGCTGCAATTGCGTATTTTATTTTAAAGTGAGGATTATTTACTTTAGAAAAAGTTTCAGCGAGCACGCGCATAACATTATTTCTTACCCCATTACTTGGATCATAAATGGAGGGCGTAAGAATTTTTATAATTTCTTCTCCATTCTTTAAATGTGCAAGCAAAAATGCAGCTGTTGCACGCTTATTCTCATCTTTATCACTCTTAAGTATTTGCACAAGTTGTAATTTATTTTTAGGAACGAATGTTGCAAAAAGGGTTTGATATTTTTTCAGTGCAGAATCATTGAATCCAAACGTACAGTGATATGCGGGACAACTTTTCACTTGCGAAGGAATTTTATTTTTTATGTAAAGATCAAATCCTATTTTTTGATATTCATCCCATGTTGAAATCAAATGATCAGGATCGGGAATGGTTTTTTGGGGCTGATCTAAAAATTTAATTTTCCTTTTTTCATCATTTTGATCGACGATATCAATTGTGATATAAACTGTTTTATTATTGGGATAAATCACAGGCGAGAGATTGACATAATAAAAATCTCCCATTTTTTTAATGTTTGAAATAATTTTTTCAGTTGTTTTTAAAAGTGTTTTTTGATTTTTATCGGAATTTATTTCTTGCGATGAAGAAATGATGTCAGCTATTTTTTGAAAATGTTTTTTGTGTTTTTTTAATATTTGATCTAGTGTGATTTGGTTTGTTTTATATAGATCAATAATAAGTGGCGCGGATGCAGCTGATGCATTCGCTGAAAATAATATGAGCATGATAAGTAGTAATAAAAATTTCATTTAAATCTCCGTTTATTTAATTCGAAATTAAATTTTTTAAGTGAGATATTGCAAGTAGGGATCTGAGCCGCGCGCGTAAGCAAGTGTGTACAAATTCTTAATTACCGAGAAGTTAGTTGGAACGTACACGCTTGCTTACGCGCGCGGCTCGGTTAGCACGCGGCGCGGAATCTTCCTATGCAACGTCAGCTTTATGCAGCTTAATTGAATTTTTCAAAAACAAATCCACTTCTGGCTCAACTTCCGCCAACTTAAGCGAAGTTGATTTTTGATTCCATGAAAAATAATTTTTTCCATTCAACACAAATTCCGTGAAAATATCTAACATCTTGAAATCAGGATTCACGTTTTCAATCCACAAAAATTGCCCCTGCTCATTTATTTCTAAGAAATAATATTCACCTTCAGGCGTCACAATAAAATCAAAACAGCCAAAGACTATTCCAAATTTCTGCATAAATGACTTGCATTTTTCATGAATTTTTTCTGGTAGTGAAAAAGGTTCAATACATAACTCATTAGGAGGAACATAACGCCAATCAATAATTCCGCGCGGATGCTGCTGCGATAATAATTTTGCAGCGATACAAAAATTACCAAAATAAGTAATTCTTAGCTCAAATGCTTTGAGTATTTTTCGTTGAAAAATACTTGTTGTGCCCTGCAATGCAAGATCAGAGGGTAAATCATCTAACCGTATTTCATCTGTATAAGTGAGCCTAACTTCATTTTGATTTAACCATGAGACTGGATAAAGTGGTTTATAAATCACGGCGCATTCATTTTCTTGAATAAATTTTTTTATTTTAAAAGGATTATTCGAAACCAATGTTTCTGGAACAGTTAACCCAACACTCGCAGCAATTTTTAATTGCTGCAATTTGCAATTAACAGAATTAATACTTTGAATAGGATTAATCCAAAATGCATTCGGTGCAATGACTTGCCAAAATGTTTTAAATAATGCTTCATTTTCTTTTTGTGCATTTTCAATATCATCAATATGCAAATAATCAGGCAGCAAAGGTTTTTGTGGGCGCCGTAACCAAACAACATCAAATTCATTGATATTTTTTATTCTGAAATCTGTTCCTGCCGCTTGCCAGAAAAGTTCATTATTTTTAAATTCAAACGTATGTGTTTGCTGTTCAGGAAAATCAGCGATGTGCCATAAGGTACATGAATGTCCCTTTTTTTCTAATGCGAGCTTTACGCAAATAGCGTGGATGTCATCAGGCTTTGTGGGAATGAGTATTGTTGTCATTTTTTAATCTCTCAAATTTGTAGTTAATTCGAATTTTTATGACGATTTCTAGTTCGTCATTGAAAAATGCAATCAAGTTTTATTTAAATTATTTATACTTTGATAAGTCGCGGCCACGAAATCGTGGCCGGTGAAATTGATAAGCTGATGGGATATTTTAAAAAGCGGTTTTAAAAATCATACATTGCATCTAATCCTGCATCAGCACCAGTGAACTGACTATACGTTGCATTTGCAGTTGCATAATTAGTCATTCCACTTGATCCTGATACTTTGATAAGATCATCATCATTTAAAAGTTTTGACATTCTATAAGATAAAATTCTATCTTTACTCATAACGATCTCCTTTTGTAAAAGTTGAATTGATATTAAAATTTAAAGCAGAAACAGTATGCAAATTAATTTTGAATTTCGCAATACTGTAAAAATACAATATTTTGTTGATTAAATTACTGCGCAGCTAATATTTTTTTTCTGAGAGAAATAATATCTATTTGAACGTGTTGGTTTATCCACAATTCAATTTGTTTAAGGCCTTGCCCAATAAACATTTCTACACCAGAAATAATTTTTGCGCCACCCTTTTCTGCGTCTGATAAAAATTTTGTTTTAAGAGGACGATAAACAAAATCAAACACGATGTGATGCGATTTAAAAAAATCAGCAGGTAATGGTGAAGAAAAAATATCAGGATACATTCCAAGTGGCGTTGTATTCACAATCATATCGAAATGAATAGAATGCAAATTGGTTTCGCACACAATTTCTCCGCAAAAATTTTTTGCGCAAACTGATGCGGTTTCTTTCGTTCGATTTAACCAATAGAGATGTGAATTGTTTTTTTGAAAAACATACCCTGCTGCTTTCGCGGCACCACCCGCTCCGATAATTAAAATATTTTTTTTAGAAAGAGAAATAGCTGATAAAGCAAATTCAATTCCATTGATATCGGTATTATATGCGTAAAATTTTCCATTTTTTTGAATGAGGGTATTAGCAGATTTTAATTGCTTTACTTCTTCTGAAAAGAAATCAACGTAATTTAATATTTTTTCTTTGAAAGGCATGGTGACAGCAACAAGTTCTGTTGCATCATTTTTAATTTCTTGAATTAATGAATCTAAATTTTGATGTGAGCAAACTTTAAATTCGGCATTTAAATTTAAATTCTGATAAACAAACTGATGCAGCAGTGGACTTTGAGTATGCGTGAGCGGGAAACCAATCACTTTATTACTTTTCATTTATAAAACTTTTTTTAATAAAGATAACAAACCTGCGCGCATTCGTTTTAATGCATTCGAGCCGCGTGTAATTTTTGCAATACTGACATTCAAATCTTCTGCAATTTTTCGCTGAGTTTTTTTGCCTGAAATTAATTCTTTGATGATGAGAGAGCGCATCGATAAACTTTCTTTTTCTTCGGGTGTAATTAATAAATCAAATAATTCATTTAGTGCTTTTGTATTTTTTGTAGCGAGACACAGCGTGAGAAATTCTTTCCAGCCTTTTTCGTAGTGTTCCATTGTGTAGCCCTCTGAGTAACATGTAATGTTACAAAAATACATTGTCCCTGTCAAAAATTAATATTATTCTAACGCCACAAAAGGAGTCCACTATGAGAATTTTATTTTTTTTAGTCAGTTTTTTATTTTTTCTAAACGCATTTTCAGCAAATGAAAAATTAATTTTTTCGATTGATATTATTCGCCATGGTGACAGAACCCCTATTTTTTCCATTCCAAGTGCGCCACATGAATGGAAAGAAGGATTAGGCCAACTCACGGCAGTTGGCATGCAGCAAGAATATCAACTTGGATTAAAATTACATAAACGTTACATGGATGAATATCACTTACTTTCCAAAAATTATTCACATGAAACCATGGAAGTAAAATCAACTGATTTTGATCGCACCATCATGAGTGCAGAATGCGTGCTGCTTGGATTATATCCTTCAGGCCCTAAACTTTCTTCAGGTGAATTTGCGCTACCCAACGGATATCAACCTATTCCTATTCAAATAGAATATAAAAGTGAAAATCCTGTCATACGACAAGATACTGAATCTGAAAAAATCAAAGCATTAGTAGAAAAATATGTATACACAACAGAAGATTGGAAAAATAAAACAAAAGAATTACAGCCTAAATTTGCTTATTGGAGTCAATTAACAGGTGTTAAAATCACACATCTTTCACAATTAAAATCCTTAGGTGATGCTCTGTTTATTTTTAAAGTTCATCACATTCCCTTTCCAAAAAATATGTCATCAAAAGATGCCAATGAAATAATGGAAGCAGGTGGATGGGTCATGGCCGCGATGTTTCAGCCGCAAAAGATAGGCGAATTAACAGGAAAAAATATATTAATTGCTGTTTCTAATTATTTGGATGCTGCACGAACACAAAAATCGCCCTTAAAATTTGTTTTATTATCTGCTCATGACAGTACCATTTTAAGCGTGATGAGTGCGATGAACGCCCCGCTTTCAAAAACTCCACCCTATTCTTCTGATTTAAATATTGCTTTATTTAAAGCAGATTCTAATTATTTTGTGAAAGTAAAATTAAATGATCAACCGGTTTCGATTCCTGCGTGTGGGGGAACAGTGTGCACGTTGGAACAATTTATGAAATTATAAATTTAATTTTTGAATGCGCTCTTCCAGCAATGAAAGATACTTTTTTTTCATTGCTTCTGATAAAAAACTAATTTCAATAAATTTTTTCCATTGCGGAATAGCGGATGCAATTTTTTGAAGAACACTCTCGATGGTTTTTTCATTCAACTGCAATATCTTGATTGCCAAATAATCGATGAAATCATTTTTTCTAAGATTATTTTTCCTACCATTCAATGGAAGCGCCAATTCTTCTTTTACATTTTTTTGTGCAATCGTTGTATTTAATAAATCATAGGCGGGTGAAAGCGTAATTTTTTTATCTTGTGTTATTAAAGAAAAATTTTTTAAATGCATATCTTCATTTCCCACAAGATAATTAAATAATATTAATTTTAATAATTTAATAGATTCAATTTTTGGGAAACTACAAAATGTCATCACAATTTTTACTGCTTTTTCTATAGAGCTATTATATTTTGTATCACGCGACATCATAGAAAGTTGCGAAAAATCTTCGACGGCTATTTTTTTATTTCGCCCTGTTCGATCAAATCGCCTAATAAAATACGTCATTTCTTTATCTTTATTATAAATTAATCCATGCACAGGCACTTCAATATCAATCATTGACGCGAGGGTCATTGTGACAGCTTCATTCTCAGGCAATTCTGGATAATATTCACTTTGTGGTTTTAAAATATACCGCCCGTCAGAATCGACTATTTCAAATTTTTCTTCTTTTATTTTTAATTGTGCACTTAATTTTATTTGAACACCTTGTATAGACATTCTTCCTGCGCGCGCAATACCTTCTGTGCGTTGTTCTGATGCACTTAATGAAAGTGGTTTTAGATGATGCAGTTGTGGTGAAAGCAAATGCAATCCACGTTGCGAATAATTTTCTTTTCCATGAATCACATCATAAGTAATAGGACATCGTTTCATTTGATTTCCTCAATCGTTACTGCACCCACTAGATCACGACCGACTTGAATGAGTTGTCCAAAATAATCATGTTTATCTAATTTATATTTTCGTAATAAGGCTTCGAGTAAAACACCTTCCGGTAATAACCCTTCAAAAAAAGGAGGAAATTGATTAAATTCATATACCAAATTTTTAATGGGCATCGTGAGTGAAACTGGCGCACCTTGATAATCGGATTGGTAACTAAAACGATATTTATTTTCATCTAATTTTTCTAGAACGCCAGCTGGAATGCGATTTACACACACACGCACAGATTTCATTCTTTATTCTCCTCTGATGAATATGCAAATGGTGTTTCTAAATTTAATTTAATGTTAAGTGCATCTAAAATTTTTAATAACGTATTTAATTGGATACTGTCTTTTCCTTTTTCAATGTCAAAGATAACTGTTTTTCCGACACCCGCTAATTCAGCAAGTTGTTGCTGAGATAAACCCGCGTGCTTGCGGAAATAGCGAATGTGTTTGGCGATTTCATTAATATGCATAGCAACCTCTAAACTGGATTATATTACTGTTATAGCAGTAATAATTGCCAAAATCTAGTAAATTTAACCGGATTTTACATAAAAATTATTGAAATTTGCTGCTATAGCAGTAAATATAACGATTTTTAAAGAAATTCACAGTGTAAATTCAAAAAATACCTATAAATTACTGTTTAAGCAGTAATAAAGTATGTTTACGATGAGGTAGATGCTGTGATTTGTTCAGCATTCGCATAATGGATTGGCCCACCGCGAAACGGTGCAAATCCTGTGCCATAAACCATGCCAGCATCTAATAAATCGCCGTCACTTACGACACCTTCTTTTAAGCACGCAAATGATTCATCAATCATTCGTTTTACAAGACGATCTGAAATATTTTTTAATTCTTTTTCATCATAAGAATTTTTTTCAGATGAAATTATTTTTCCATTTTTATATTTATAAAATCCTTCGCCGGTTTTTCGTCCTAATTTTTTTTGATTCACTAAGTCAATGAGTTTTTGTGGCACAGATGTTTTTAAAAATGGACTTAAATAATTTGCAACGGAAAAACAAATATCTAATCCGACGGTATCTGCAAGTGCAACAGGACCCATTGGCATTCCAAATTCTGTCATGGCTTTATCAATCATGTTTGCTGGAATATTTTCATCGAGCATTGCAACACTTTCTAATAAATATGGCATGAGAATTCGATTCACTAAAAATCCCGGACTACTTTTTACAGGCAGTGGTAACTTATCGATTTGACGCACAAAGCTAATCGCTTTTTGAATTGTGTTGAGATCTACTCGTGCACTTTGCACGATTTCAATTAATTGCATTTTTGCAACGGGATTAAAAAAATGAATGCCAACTAATCGTTCAGGATGCTGCATCACAGAATTAATTTCATCGAGTGGAATGCTGGAAGTATTCGTCGCAAGAATCGCGTCAGGTTTTGCTTTGCTTTCTAATAATTTAAAAAGATCTTGTTTTGCAGCTAAATTTTCAAAAATAGCTTCGATGATCACATCGGCTTTTGAAATGCCTGATCCATCGACATCCGGCATTAATAAATCCATTGCGCGCTGAATTAAATACGGTTCTTTTAATTTTTCTTTAAATAATAAATACGCACGTTGAATGGCAGGTGCAATAAATTTGGGGTCACGATCTTGTAATGTGACATGAAATCCGCGCAATGCACACCACGCTGCAATATCGCCGCCCATCGTACCTGCACCTATCACATGCACATGTTGAAATGAAAATTTTGCCTCTTTTGCTAATCCTTTTAATTTTTCTTGCAAGAAAAAAACGCGGACTAAGTTTTGTGATGTGTCTGTTAAAAATAATTTTCCGCAGGTTTCGGCTTCTCTTTCTTCTGCTTTAGTATTCCATACGCTCACCTGTTCCCAATTTTCTAATACTTTAAAAGGCGCGGGATAATGTGCAGCTGAAATTTTTTCGCGTAATTTTTTCCGCATTATTTTTGTAAGTATCGCACGAACAGGTTTTAAATTTGTGATGGCATGTAAATAAGAAGCGCGATGACGTTTCGGATGTTTTAATGCATAAAATTTTGCTGCGCGTTTTAATTCACGTTTTGGAACAGAAACATCTGCAATCCCTATTTTTGCAGCTGTTTTTCCACTCACGGTGCGTCCTGTTAAAATTAAATCCATTGCACGTGCCCCGCCAATTAAACGCGGCAATCTAACAGTCCCGCCCCATCCAGGATGAATTCCCAATTTCACTTCGGGTAATCCTAATCGTGTTTTTTCACTTTCTTCAACCACGCGATAATGACACGTAAGTGCTAATTCTAATCCACCACCTAAACAAAATCCTTCGATCATCGCAACGCTTGGAATTTTTAATGCTTCGAGTTGATCAAAAATTTGTTGTCCCATTTTTAAAAGAGCGGTTGCTTCATAAACATCTTTAAATTGGCTGAATTTTGAAATATCGGCACCTGCAATGAATCCACTTTTTTTTGCAGACGCAATAATCATTCCTTTGTGTTGCTTATCTTTAGAAAGTGTTTCAATAATTTTAGAAAATTCTTCCATCACGTCATAATCAATTGAATTCACATTTGCATTTTGTTTATCAAAATAAATCCAAAGTATTTGATCAGAATCGGTTTCAAGTCGCCAATGTTTATAAATATTCATGAAATCACCTCAGAAACATTTTCAATGAGCATTGCACCACCTTGTCCACCACCAATGCATAATGTCGCAACACCTTTTTTTGCACGTTCGCGCTTTAAAATATGGACTAAACGTAAAACAATTCGCGCACCACTTGCACCAACAGGATGTCCAATGGCAACAGCACCACCATCCACATTTAATTTTTTTTGATCGATTCGACCGAAGGCATGATTTAATTTTAAAAATTCACGACAATAATTTTCATCTTGCCATGCAGCAAGACATGCGAGCACTTGTCCTGCGAATGCTTCATTAATTTCCCAAAAATCAATGTCATCGGATTTTAAATTCATGCGTTTTAATAATGCAGAGACTGCATGCACGGGACCCAATCCCATTTCAGCAGGATCGACACCTGCCCATTCTGTCGCAACAATACGAGCAAGCACAGGCAATTGATATTTTTTAACAGCATCTTTGCTGGCTAAAATTAATAACGCTGCACCATCGGTCACTTGCGAACTATTTCCAGCTGTCACTGTTCCAAATTTTTTATCAAATAAGGGCTTTAATGCAGCTAATTTTTCTAATGTAGTATCACGTCGTACACCATCATCTGACGTAAAATAATGTCCTTGTGAACTATAAATAGGTTTTATTTCTGTTAAATATTTTTTATCTTCTGCTGCAATCACACGCTTGTGACTTTCTAATGAAAAAATATCTGCGGCTTCACGTGTCAATCCAAATCGATAAATAATATTTTCTGCAGTTTCTCCCATATTTAAATTGACGGTGTGATCGGTTAATCCTTGCAGTAATGCAATCACGGGTGATAAAAAACCAGGACGAAATTTAATAATTTGTTTTAATTTATCTGGAAATGTTTTTGCGCTATTTAATCCAGCTAACCAATTTACCATTTTTGAATTAAATAATAATGGCGCGCGACTCATTGCTTCTGTTCCACCGGCTAATACAAGATCATGTCGTCCGATTGAAATATCTTTGACTGCGCAATCGAGTGCTTGCAATCCTGATGCGCAATTACGTTGAACCGTCCATGCAGGCACATCATTTCCACAGCCTAAACGCAGCGAAATTACGCGCGCAATATTCGCTTCCATGGCACTTGGCATCACACAACCAATAATCACTTCTCCGAATTCTTTCGGAGAAAAAGGTTGTCGCAATAATAATTCTCTTCCTGCACTCACCGCTAAATCTGATGCAGAAAAATCATTGGGTTTTGCGCGCGCTTTTAAAAACGGTGTGCGTGCACCATCAACAATATAAACATCACGATTCATTTCACTCATTGATTTTTTCCTTTAAATAACAGTGCTAAGATCAAATGAAAATTCATCGACTTTAATAATTTCACGATAAAGTAATTCAAATTCTTTTAATAATTTTTCTTCTTCATGCGTAATCATATTAATTTGTGTCGCAAGTTTTAAACGTTCTTCAAAATTTAAATGCGACGGTAATGTACCGTGCTTCGTAGCTGATTGAATTTTTTTCCAAACAGGTTCAACCGCATCTATCATTAAAAATGCTTTTTGCAAACGCGCTGTGGGTTCATTTTCTTTTTTTGAAATATAACAAAAACGCATGAGGCGATCGCGTAATGCTGAAGGTGATATCATTAATTTTGTAATTTTATGACATAACCCATCAGTCGGTTTTTTGTAAGCAAATCCCCACGGAAAAATAATCCAACGTAATAATTTTCCAATGGCACGTGAAGGAAAATTATTAAATAATTCATTACATGCTATTTCAATTTCATATAGACATGTTTTAAGGCACCAGCGAACATAATTTAATTCTTCAGCAGGCTGTCCCTGATCATTAAAATATTTTAATACTGTCGATGCTAAATAAAGTTGGCTTAGCATGTCGCCTAATCGTGCGGAAATACGTTCTTTACGTTTTAATTGTCCGCGTAATAACATCATTGAAATGTCTGAAACAAAAGCAAGAGCGGCACTCATGCGGGTCAGTTGACGATAATAACGTGCAAGCGGTCCACGCACAGGTGAAATTAAAAATTTTCCTGCGGTTAATCCTAAGCAAGCATTTCTCACAACGTTATGAATAAAATAACCCATATGTGAAAGTAAAAGAGAATCAAATTGGTGAATATTAATATTTTTCTTCGATAAACATTCTACTTCGTGCAAAACATAAGGATGACAAAGAATGGCACCTTGTCCAAAAATAATTAAATTACGCGTTAAAATATTGGCGCCTTCGACAGTAATACTGACAGGAATCGCCATGTGTGCATGCGCTAATAAATTTCTGGGACCTGCTTGAATTGCTTGTCCTGCGTGAATATCCATTGCATGCGCAATGACAGTGCGCGCCATTTCTGTCATGTGATATTTTGCAATAGCAGAAACAACGACGGGCCTTACTTTTTGATCCACTGCGCTTGCTGTCATTAAACGAGATGCTTCGAGTAAATAGGCATACCCTGCAATGACACTCAGTGATTCTTCTACACCTTCAAAACGTGCAATCGGTAAATTAAATTGTCTGCGAATTCGCGCATAACTTCCTGTTGCAAAATAAGCGAGCACACCACATGCCGTACTTAATGCGGGAAGTGAAATGGCTCTGCCCACAGAAAGACATTCCATTAACATTCTCCAACCTTGCCCTGCTTTTTCAACACCGCCAATAATCCAATCAATGGGAATGAAAACATCTTTTCCACGTGTTGGACCATTCATGAATGCCATGTGCAAAGGTAAATGTCTGTGACCGATTTCTACACCAGGATGTGTTGTTGGAATTAAACATAATGTAATTCCAATTTCATTTTCTTTACCAAGTAAATGTTCAGGATCATATAAACGAAAAGCAACGCCTAACACCGTCGCAACAGGCGCCAATGTGATATAACGTTTGTCCCATGAAAGACGAATGCCTAATACTTTTTTTCCTTCGTGCATTCCGTAACACACCACACCTGAATCTGTCATTGCGCTGGCATCACTGCCCGCCTCAGGCCCTGTCAATGCAAAACAAGGAATTTCTTCACCACGCGCTAAACGCGGTAAATAATATTGTTTTTGTTCTGTCGTTCCATAATGCAAAAGTAATTCGCCAGGCCCCAATGAATTGGGCACCATTGCATTCACTGCTGCACTGATACTGCGTGTTGCAATTTTTACCACTATTGTTGAATGCGCAAGTGCTGAAAAACCACGACCACCATATTCTTTTGGAAGAATCATTCCTAAAAAGCGTTCTTTTTTTAAATAATCCCAAACATTTTTGGGTAAATCATGATTTTTGATAATTTGCCAATCGTCCAACATGCCGCACAATGTTTCCACTTGATGATCAATAAAATCTTGTTCTTCGGAAGAAAGTTCAGGTTTAGGTAACGCGAGCAATTTTTTCCACTGAGGTTGTCCACAAAATAATTCTTTTTCCCACCACACATCGCCTGCCACAATCGCATCGCGTTCTGTGGGACTAATCGAAGGCATGTGATCTTTTAATAACATAGCTAACGGACGACTGAAAAAACGTTTGCGTAAAAATCCTAAATTAGCAAAACCTGCGGCGAGTAAAAAAATGATCCAAAAAAAAATCAGCGATGCATTACTAAATCGGCTGAAGGCAGTGAAAATAATCAGCACTGCAAAAAGAACAAATGTCCATAACAAAACAGAAACACGAAGATAAGCAAGACTGAGTATGACTGCGAATAAAATTAATCCATCAAGCACGAATATTTTTCCCTAAAAAAATTGAGTATAGCATTCAGAATTGACAGTACAACCCGATTTTTTTTGAATTTTGTTTAGTGCGTAGATGTCATGCCAGCCGAGTGCGAAGCGCGAGAGGTGGCATCCAGTGATATTAAAAATAAAAATATTCAGCTGTCATGCCAGCATGCTTTTAGCTGGCATCTAGTGACTTTTAAAAAAGCCACTGGATGCCACCTCGCGCAAAAGGCGCGCGGCTGGCATGACACAGGACAGACTTATCCACATTTTCTGTGGATAACTCTGTGAGCAACCATTACAAAAGTAGTAAAAACCAGCATCTGGCAAGGAGTATTCAAAAAGAGCACAAAATGCACACATGCGTTTACATGTTATTTTTCAATAAGTTATGAATTAATTCATTATGTTTATTCTTTTAGCAAGGGGTTTACTGAGCGCAGAGGGGAAATTTTTGACCTGTGAACAACTACGCCAATCTATCATCACTTATTTGCTTGTGAGACTTTATCCTTCTTCCTTGTCCACTAGTTCACCGCTATAAAAGTGCGTCATTGCATGCAGCATTTTCTTCGCAGGAGAATGTTTCGCAAAATCAGATTGCAAATCATCCGTCCAATAATTTGATTTTAAATTAATTAAAATTGGAATTTGCTTTTTATTTTCTTGAGGATACAACGCCAACACCCAATCCCCCCGCAGATCTGCAAATTGTTTGCTCGCATAAATCATTTCTTGCATGCTGGGCTTCACTGTCACATGCGCAGTCTTGGGATCAATTTGAAAATAATCCACGCCTTCAAATAAAACCTTTTGCATTTCAGGGTGGATGCTACGCACTGCACTCGGCGAAAAATCACTTTCAATAAAAAAATCTTGTGAGCGACGCCGGTGAAATAAAACATTCCCTTGCGAATTTATTTTTAAATAAGCCAGCAACGTTGGTTTAATATCCAACAATGAGACAATATTTTTCACATGCTGCTGATGAAAAGGATTTTTAATTCCAAAAAATTGAAATGCAAGCATGACTTGATATTGCGATAAACCCAATACATCTGTGCCATGCCCTGCGGATTGATTCAGCGCTTCTGTCTCAACCATAGCCGGGTAAAATTTTGGAATGGCTTTTTGTTGCGGAAGATAAAAACTCGCTTCTGTTACGCGATCACCTGGCAATTCAATCGCTTCACCGTGATCTGAAAGTAATACCACAATCGCATGTTCTAAAAATTTATTCTTTTTCAAATCATTTAAAAATGAATTCACTTGCTGGTCGACCGCTTGAATGGCTGATTGATAATTTTCAAGTGACGTATTTTTTGATTTTATTTCTCCGAAAGTATAGGGAAAATGCGGCAAACAAAAATGTACCGCTAAAAAAACAGGTTGTTGACGCGCGCGCGGCAAATTGGCTTGTAATTTATTTAAAAACGAATGCGTTTGATAGGTGACAGAAGCAGCACGATTTGCATAACTATATGGGAATAACCATTCACCGATTTTTGTATTCACCCATAAATTAGATAAAGGAAAATCATTAAAGGTTCCTAATAAAAAATCATTCACACCCATTTTAGGTGTGACTAATAAATCAAATCCATACCGTTTATCGATATTACTGAATCGATTTTCATCGGTTGCAAAAATAGTTTGATATCCTTTTTTTTGCAAAATAACAGATAACATATTTTCAGTATTTAATGTCGTTTGATCTTGTAAGTTAGTGCGCATGCCATGTTGCTTGGGATACTCTCCTGTCAAAATACTCACCCATGCAGGAAAAGTTCGTGCTAACGGTGTAAATGCTTTTTCAAACGTAATCGATCGATTTAAAAATTTTTCGAGATGCGGTGAATTTTCTTCATTTAAAAAATCCGGACGCAATGAATCAATTCCAATTAAAATAATGTTCGGTTTTTTTCTTGTACTTGCATCTACCGCAATGGGATTTGAAAAATACCAAAAACAAAATGCACTGATCATCAAAAAAGAAGAAATAGTTTTTTGTTTAGAAAATAAAACCAATGCGCTTATTGATACAACAGAAAAAATAAAAATGCTTAATAAAACTAAAATAAAAAATAAAACATTTTCACTCACCCATCCATTCATTAATTCAGAAAATTTAGAATTGGGGAAAAAATATTGATTCGCCAAAATAACGGTGATAATGGAAATAATCCATAAGAAAAACCCCCACTTTTCTGTCTGCTTCCAATTGAATTTTAATTTTATTGCAGAGAGTCGCGCGATTCCCCACACAAAAACAGTAAAAATGAAATGCACAAAACATTGGCTTAAAATAAAAAATAAAATATCCGGAACAATAATGAAGGGAATTTTTAATCGACTTGCAATGAGCTTTGCATCACCCAAATAAAACGCACTGTAGTGAACAACAAAACAAATTTCAGCAAACATAAAAAACGCGGTGAGCGCGAGCAAATAAACAAATAATTCACCGTCTCTTTTAAATCTTGCTTGCATCATTGATGTTCAGGCGCCACTGCATAAATACCAGGAACATTACGCAAATATTCTTCGTAATCTAATCCAAATCCAAATAGATAACGATCTTCGGTATCTAATCCAGTAAAATCAGGTTCAATGGTCACACCGGGTTCACGTTGACGACGTTTATTCACCATCACAGCAGAATAAACTTTTTTTGCATTGGCCGCTTTACAGTAATCAATGATCGCCGATAACGTTAATCCACCATCCATAATGTCATCCACAATTAAAACGGTGCGGTCTTCTAATTTTTGTCGTGGCTCAACTAACCAGTGTAAATCTGCACCGCGTGTTGAACTGCGATAACGCGTTGCATGAATATAATCTACTTCCAAAGGAAAATGAAATCGCGTTAATAAATGTCCCGTTGGAATGAGTGCGCCAATCATCACACATAAAATTAAAGGGTTTTTATCCTGTAATTCATCACTAATTTCTTTTCCCATGCGATCAAGTGCGGAATTAATATCATCCATATTGAATAAACAATCTGCAGATTCGAAGACATCATTAATTTTGTTTGGATTACTCATGATTTATTCCATTTAAAAAATGTTGCAATTCAGCAAAGCGTGCTTGCCATGCTGGCTGATGTAACACTGATTTTCCTCTTGAAGAAAATTTTCCTTGCATGCGATTAAATTTTTCTTGTGAAACAGAAAACTTGTCGCGCGGTAATTGATCTAAAATACGAATTGCGCCCGTACGATTATTACAAATTAAAACCATATCGCAACCTGCTTTTAATGCTGCATCAGCGCGATCAGGATAATCACCTGCAAAACTTGCGCCTTCCATATTTAAATCATCGCTGAAAATCATACCTGAAAATTTTAATTCTTGTCGCACTATTTTTTGCAGCCAAATCGATGAAAATCCAACCGGTTTCGAATCGACTGCTGAAAAAATAATATGCGCAGGCATGATAGCTTGAATATCCGATTGAATGAGTGCAGAAAAAGTTTTCAAATCATTTTCTTGAATTTCTTTGAGCGAACGTTCATCACGTGGAATTGTTAAATGTGAATCAACACTCACATCGCCATGTCCTGGAAAATGTTTTCCTGTTGCGGCCATTCCAACTGCATGCATTCCTTTTATAAAGAATTTTGCTAAATCAATCACAATTTCACTGTCATGATGAAATGCACGATCACCAATCACCGTATTTTTATTTTTATTTAAATCGAGAACAGGTGCAAAACTTAAATCAATTCCCACTGAAAATAATTCAGATGCCATTAACCAGCCACAGGTTTCTGCAATTTTTTTTGCGTCATTCGAATTTTTTTCATATGCGTTTCCCAAAAGTCCCATCGCGGGAAGATGCGTAAATTCTTCTTTAAAACGCTGTACGCGACCCCCTTCTTGATCCACACCAATTAATAAAGGCGTAGAACGTGCAGCGCGAATACTTTCACACAATGCAGTGATTTGTTCTTTTGATTCATAATTACGCGAAAATAAAATGACGCCACCGACTAAAGGATGCGCGAGCATTTCGCGTTCTTCAGGTGTCAAAGAAAATTTTTCTACATCAAGAATGACGGGGCCCATAGTTTACCGTTTTATTTAAAGTCGCGGAATTATATACTATGTCACCAAAATTCTTAAGGGTTTTACAATGCATCAAGATCTTCAAACCGTGCGTGATTTTATACATTGGGCAATGAGTCAATTTAATCAAACCAAATTATATTATGGACATGGAACAGATAACGCACAGGATGAAGCAATTACACTCATTGTAGATACCCTGCATTTACCACATGATATTTCTCCTGCTCTATTAGATTCACGTCTCAGCTCAGACGAAAAAGAATTACTCTATAAAATGATTCAACGTCGCGTTAGCGAACACGTTCCTGTTCCTTATTTAACGCATACAGCATGGTTCGCGGGAGAACCTTTTTATGTTGATGAACGCGTTTTAATTCCACGCTCACCTATTGCTGAATTAATTGAAAATCATTTTCAACCTTGGATTGAAATAGAATCTATTAAAAATATTTTAGATTTATGTACAGGCAGCGGCTGCATTGCGATCGCTTGTGCGAAAGTATTTCCTGATGCTGCAATCGATGCCAGTGATATTTCACGTGATGCACTGGATGTCGCAAAAATAAATGTAAGAAATCATCACGTAGAAGATCAATTAAAATTATATCAATCCGATTTATTTTCTGAATTACCTCAAAAAAAATATGATGTGATTATTAGCAATCCTCCTTATGTTGATGCAGAAGATATGGAAACTCTTCCTGATGAATATCATCACGAACCTTCTTTAGGATTAGCTGCTGGAAAAAATGGATTAGATTTTGCATTACCTATTTTACGCGATGCAAAAAAATTCTTATCACCGCATGGAATTTTAATTGTTGAAGTGGGCAATAGTGAACATGCGCTTGCTGAATTATTTCCTGAAATACCTTTTACTTGGTTGGAATTTCATCGTGGTGGTGGGGGAGTGTTTTTGTTAACAGCAGAGCAATTACAGAAAATAGAATATTCCCAACATTAAACCGAATTTTCATTGAATTTACTTGACTAACACCGAAAAATCAATGAAAATTCCAATTATGACCTATATTCATCGCATTATTGAAAAAAATATCCGCCATGCACTGCAGCGTGGGAAGAGTATTTTGCTGCTAGGGCCCAGGCAAACAGGAAAAACCACCTTAATTGAAGAACAAATTCACCCTGACATTTCCTATTCATTTGCCCGAGCAAGTACACGATTACGTTATGAACAAAATCCCGCCTTGCTTGAACAAGAATTAGAAGAACAAGTTAAAAAATTCTCTAAGCCTCCTATTATCTTTATCGATGAAGTCCAAAAAATTCCAATCATTATGGACATTGCTCAACATCTTATTGATCGCAAAATGGCTCAGTTTATTTTGACAGGTTCCTCTGCTAGAAAATTAAAAGCGGGGCATACTATTAATTTATTACCCGGGCGTGTGATTGCTTTACACATGACACCCTTGCTTTACACAGAAATACCAAATCATACTTTTCAGCTAGAAGATATTTTATTATACGGAACACTTCCTAATATTGTGACTGAACAAAATAAAAATGATAAAGAGGCAGATCTTTTTTCTTATGTCACTACTTATCTTGAAGAAGAAATTCGTGCAGAAGCATTAGTACGCAATATGGGGCACTTCTCGCGTTTTTTACAAATTGCTGCTGGAGAATCAGGAAAGCAATTAAGTTTCACTCGATTATCACAAGACATTGGAATTTCAGATACCACAATAGCGAATTACTATCAAATTCTAGAAGACTGCATGATCTTATTACGTGTTGATCCCCTCATTAATACACAAACAAAACGTCGTCTTATTAAATCACCTAAATATTTATTTTTTGATTTAGGAGTAAGACGCGCTTGCGCGAATGAAGGAACACAACTTCCACAAAAAATGTTTGCTGCTTTATTTGAACATTATGTAGGAAATGAATTGATTTATCACAGCCAACTAAGCAACACACCGTGCAAAGTAAAATATTGGCGTGACAGTGCAGGACCTGAAATTGATTTTGTTTTAGAAATGGCACACCAATATTTACCAATAGAAGTAAAATGGACAGATAAGCCTTCCATCGCGGATGCAAAACATTTAATAAAATTTATGGATGAACATCCAGAAACAAAAGAAGGATTTATTATATGTCGCACACCACAAAAATACCGAATAACAAAAACTATTTTGGCATTGCCTTGGCAAGAAATGACTTCTCTTTTTTAAAACCTAATAAAAAAAATCCTCCTTAAAAAAACTAAAGAGGACTAAGGGGATTTTATTTTTTAATGTACGATCGGACCAAAACCCGTTTTCTGATCTACTGTTCTTTCAACCACTTCTGGTAAAGGAATAACGGTAATTTCAGCTGTTAAACCTACTTTTGATTTTGCAAGATGTCCTGCAATGCCATTAAAGTTTTTATCTGCAAGCACCACATGTGCATGCGAATAATATTGATCACCATTGAGTGTGACATCACCTTTTATGCTGGCTAATTCATAATAACCAGAAAACTTTTTCAAAGTCGGTTTATCATTTGGATTACTTGTGAAATAAGCTAATACAGGCTCATGGACTTGACCAATTCCACCAAACGCTGCTGATTTTAATTTTGCATCTTTGACGCATTGCGTGATGCTTTCTAACAAATCATCACCTTTATCTAGCACTAAAATAAAGGGTTTTGTTGTATTCGCAACTTGGTTACACGAGGATTTATTCACCGCTGCAGTATTTTCTGCATGTGCCATTGAAACAAATCCCATTAAAATTAAACCCGAAAAAATATTTTTCATCATGATTATTCTCCTTATTAAAAACTCATCTACAATAAAAAAATAACGCGAAAAAAGATAATCATTTTTTTTGATGATCATGATAAGGTTTAATGATGATGCGTAATGCGTGAATTTCATGCGGAATTAAATCATTCAATGCTGAATAAATTTCACGATGAATATCAACACGTGTTTTATCTTGAAAAGAAAGCGAAGTAATCACAACTGTATAATGCCCTGCTCCACCGGCAGCACCTGCATGTCCTTTATGTTTTTCACTGTCATCCATAATTTCAAGATGCGTTGGTGAAAATTTTTTTAATCGTTCGCGAATGCATTCAATTCTATTCATGGCTTATGAATCATATAACGCGCTAAATAAATCGCTTGTAAAAAGCTAAAAATAAATAATGCAGCTAACACACCGTATAATTTAAAATTTACCCATGCGTCCGTACTAAATTGATAGGCTACATAAAGATTCACTGAACCTAATAAAATAAAAAATAAAGACCAGGCCATATTTAATCTTTTCCAAACTGCGACAGGAATTTCTGTTTTATTTTCCATCATGACTTCTAACATGCGTTGAATAATTGTTTTTTTAAAGAAATGACTTATTAAAAATGTACCGCCAAAAATCCAAAACACAACGGTCGGTTTCCATTTCACAAAAAGAGGATTATGAAAATAAAGTGTCATCCCACCAAAAAAAATACACACAATAAAAATGATCAGCTGTTTTTTATCAATTTTGCGATTCCAAAAAGAAGAAAAAATAAATTGCACGCCTGTGATAGCGATCAACACAGCCGTTGCAACATAAATTCCATAAAATTTAAATGAAACAAAAAATAATACAATAGGTAAAAATTCATAAAATAATTGCATAGACTTTCTCCAATCTCACTGTAATTTTTTTGAATGATGCATATTTTTAAAAAGATTCTCTACTTTCGCACGATCAAAATGATATTCTTGGCTGCAAAATTCACAGGTCACTATTATTTTTTGCTTATCATGTAATTCTTGCTCTACTTCATCACGACCTAATAAATGCAATGCATTTTCACTGCGTTTTAATGAACAGGTACATTTAAAAATAACCGATTGCGGTTTAAAAAGACGCACTTCATCTTCCACATATAATCGTTTTAAAAGTGTTTCATCCTCTAAATTTAAAAGTTCATCGGAAGTCACTGTCGATCCTAAATGCGTAATATGTTCCCACAATGCATTACTTTCATCTGCTTGATCTGGCATGAGTTGTAATAAAAATCCTGCTGCTGTACTTTCATTCGTTGCTAACCACAATCGCGTGGGTAATTGTTCAGAATGACGAAAATAATGTTCGATGCTGTGCGCAAGTGAGTGGCCTTTCCATTCAACCGTTCCTTGATACCGTTTTTTTTCAACCGGATCGATTGTAATACACAATAATCCTTGCTGAAGCGAATGCGTTAATTCTTCTTGCACTAAGCTCGGATCAAA
>JABDDA010000015.1:8011-24249 GCA_013287845.1 Gammaproteobacteria bacterium | reverse complement strand
ACGAACGACAATTAGGAACATGCGATGCAGCTAACAAACTACTTCCATCTTGATGTTGTAAACCTTCACCTTCTAATGTGGTGCGTCCTGCTGTTGCGCCAATTAAAAATCCACGCGCGCGCATATCTGCAGCTGCCCAAATTAAATCGCCCACACGTTGAAAACCAAACATAGAGTAATAAGTAAAAAATGGAACCATCGGAAATTGATGTGTTGCATAAGAAGTTGCAGCTGCAATCCACGACGCCATACATCCTGCTTCTGTAATGCCTTCTTCAAGAATTTGTCCGTCGAGTGTTTCGCGATAATAAGCAAGTTGTTCTTTATCTTCGGGTGTGTAAAGTTGTCCGACGTGAGAATAAATTCCGACTTGTCTGAATAATGCTTCTAATCCAAATGTTCTCACTTCATCAGAAAAAATAGGAACAATACGTGAACCGATATTTTGATCCTTTAATAACGTATTAAAAATTCTTCCTAACACCATCGTGGTTGACATCACACGATCACCACTTCCTTTTAATAATGCATCAAACACTTCAAGTGAAGGTGTTTTAAGTGGATGTGAATGAACGTGTCGTGCAGGTAAATATCCGCCTAATTTTTTTCGTTGCGCGTGAAGATACTTTGCTTCTTCACTTTTTTCATCGAGATGATAAAAACTTAAATCTGCAATTTGTTTATCTGTCACAGGAATATTAAATCGTTCGCGAAATGTTTTTAATTCGTCTTCTGTCATTTCTAATTGATTGTGTGCAATGTTGCGACCTTCTGCGCCTGATTTTCCTAAACCAAATCCTTTGACACCTTGACATAAAATCGCTGTCGGTTGATTTTTATTTTCCATTGCTTTTGCATATGCCGCATAAATTTTTATTGCGTCATGTCCACCGCGACTTAAATGTCCGATGTCATCGTCTGATAAATGTTCGACTAATTTTTTTAATTCTTCATTTTCACCAAATAAAAATTCGCGCGTGTAAGCACCGCCACGCACGTACGCATTTTGTAAATCACCATCGACACATTCACTTAAACGCTTTAATAACAGCCCTTTTTTATCTTTTTTGAAAATGGAATCCCATTCACTTCCCCACAATACTTTAATGACATTCCATCCTGCGCCGCGAAAAACACCTTCTAATTCTTGTGTGATTTTTGAATTGCTGCGAACAAGTCCATCGAGTCTTTGTAAATTACAATTGACGACATAAATAATATTATCGAGTTGTTCACGTGCTGCGAGTGATAATGCTGCAATGGATTCAGGTTCATCCATTTCACCATCACCTGCGAATACCCAAACACGACGATCATTCGTATCTAATAATTTTCTGTTTTCTAAATATTTTAAAAAACGTGCTTGATAAATAGCTTGAAGTGGACCGAGTCCGAGTGACACAGTTGCGAATTGCCAAAATTCTGGCATCAACCACGGATGCGGATAAGATGACAATCCTGGTTTTCCAATTTCTTGACGAAAATTTTTTAAATGTTTTTCAGATAAACGTCCTTCTAAAAATGCGCGCGCATAATTTCCTTCAGAAGAATGTCCTTGGAAATAAATTAAATCACCGGCGAAATTTTTTCCTGAAGAATTTTTTACAGCGCCGTGAAAAAAATGATTGAACCCGACTTCATACATCGTTGCAATGGATGCGTAAGAAGATAAATGCCCACCCACACCGCCCGCTTCTTTTTTTGCGCGTAATACCATCACCACTGCATTCCAACGCAAAATCGCTTCAATTCTTTTTTCTATTTCAAGATCGCCGGGATAGTTGGGTTGTGCTTCTGGTTTAATGGTATTGCAATAAGGTGTTGTGAGAGATTTTCCGAGTTCTATTCCTTTTTTAGAAGCAGCATCGAGCAATTGTTCAACGATAAAACGTGCGCGGTCTGCGCCTTCTTCTTTTAAAACAGAAGCAAATGCTTCAAGCCATTCTTGTGTTTCAGTTGGATCTGCATCATCCCACGCTTTTGCCATGCGAAAATTCCTTGCCGAAAGCGCGGGATTATAAAACTAAGAAATCAAATTAACAACACAACCGCCGCAAGCACCACTAATCCAATAATGAAAGTACGATCTAACAATGCAAGCGCATGTTTTTCCGCCGTTCCATCTTCAGGTAATTTATTTTCTTTCACAACATCCAGTGAAGCAATTCCACAATCAGCAATGAGTGATTGTGTTGCCTCTGTCCCTTTTGTCATTCCTTTTTTCCAAATAGAAAACACTTCAATAAAATGTCCGCCGAGTGCAAAAAAGAAAGTAAATACACGTGCAGGAATCCAATCCAACCATTGTTTCATTTTTTCTGCAAAAGGTTGTTGTTCTAATGCAAGCAATCGATACGCCACTGCACCAAAAGGCCCTAAGAAAATAAACCAAAACACAACAACAAACACACGCTGATGTGCTTCAATAAAAATTGCGCGTGTAAAAGATTGATGTGCTGCTTGTGAATCATGTGATGCATTGAAATGAAAAAACTGTTGTGCTTTTTCCATTTTCGGATCATTTACAGATAAATACGTTTGCGCCCACAAATTATCAGGACCAAAACAATACATTAACACCAACACACTAAATATTAATCGGGGAATACCATACAACCAGTGCGATAAAATTAAATCCACTAACGCAACGATTACAGCAGGCGGTGCAACAAAAAGTGCTAACGAAAGATAAGGGGAATTCGTTTTTATTTTAGTGCTCATCCATTGCTTATAACGTGTTAACCAATTCCAATGACGAATGTGAGTCCAATCAAAAAAGCGTTCAACAAGAAGAGCAATTAATGCGGTGATGAAAGTCATAGTATTATTTCCTTATGGCGGTTCCCGAAAAAGCTTCACACATTATGCAATAAATAATCTAAATGTGTCCAATCAAATGCAGGGCCCGGATCTGTTTTTCTGTTTGGCGCAATGGTTGAATGCCCCACAATACGATCACGCGTGATAGCTGAATATTTTTCCATCAATGTTGAAATAATTTTTGCGAGTGTTGTGTACTGAATTTTTTCATACGGACGCTCATCTTCACCTTCCAATTCAATTCCAATTGAAAAATCATTGCAGCCAGTTTTTCCTTGAAAAAAAGATTCTCCCGCATGCCATGCACGTTTATCAAAAGGAACAAATTGTGTGATCACCCCTTCGCGATTAATAAAAAGGTGCGAAGAAACTTTTAAATCTTCAATCGTTTTAAAATAAGGATGCAAAGAAGAATCTAATTTTCCTAAAAAAAACTTCTCGATGGAATCATTCAGAAATTGCCCAGGCGGCAAACTGATATTGTGCACCACGATCATATCAATGGATGTGTTATCGGGGCGCTTATCGTAATGAGGAGATTCAATAAAGCGCGCTTCTTTTAAAATATTTTTTTGTGAATCAATTTGCATATTATTTCCTATATTTCGTGTATACTCGTCCAGCAAAAATTTTAGGTAGAACTGCACATGTTTGCAAATCTTTCAGAACGCTTACAAAAAGTCGTTAAAACACTTTCCGGTCAAGGTCGCTTAACCGAAGAAAATATTGAATCGACATTACGCGATATCAGAATGGCATTATTAGAAGCCGATGTCGCACTTTCTATCATTAAAGATTTTATTCCGCAAATAAAAGAAAAAGCCTTAGGCCAAGAAGTCATGGGCAGCCTCACCCCCGGACAAGCCTTAATCAAACTCGTCAATGATGAACTGACCCGAATGATGGGTGAAAAAAATGATGAACTCGATTTAACAACACAACCGCCTGCTGTCATTTTAATGGCAGGATTACAAGGATCAGGAAAAACAACCACTGTTGCAAAACTTGCAAATTGGTTGAAGAAAAATGAAAAAAAAGTGATGGTTGTCAGCACCGATGTTTATCGTCCTGCTGCAATTCAACAATTACAAACACTCGCGCAAACTATTTCTGTGGAATTTTTTCCAAGTCATGAAAATCAAGATCCGATTAAAATCGCAACCGCAGCATTACAAGAAGCAAAATCAAAATTAATGGATGTTTTAATTATTGATACTGCAGGACGTTTACACATCGATGATGAAATGATGTCAGAAATAAAACGTTTACACGCGAGCGTTCAACCGATTGAAACTTTATTTGTTGTCGACAGTATGACAGGACAAGATGCCGCAAATACCGCAAAAGCATTCAATGAAGCATTACCACTCACAGGAGTCATTCTCACAAAAACAGATGGTGATGCACGCGGCGGTGCTGCGTTATCTGTGCGATGGATCACAGGAAAACCCATTAAATTTATCGGCGTCGGTGAAAAAATTGATGCGATTGAACCTTTTCATCCTGAGCGTATTGCATCACGCATTTTAGGAATGGGTGATATTGTTACACTCGTTGAAGAAGCAGAACGAAATCTTGATCGTTCCAAAGCTGAAAAACTCGCGAAAAAAATGAAAAAAGGAAAAGCATTTGATCTTGAAGATTTTCGTGATCAATTACGTCAAGTGCATAATATGGGTGGAATCACAGGCATTATGAGTAAATTACCTGGCATGAATTCCTTACCACAAAATGTAAAAGATAAAGTAAATGATAAATCACTCATTGAAATTGAAGCGATTATTAATTCAATGACACAAAAAGAACGACGTCTTCCTGATTTAATTAATGGTTCACGCAAACGTCGAATTGCAAATGGATCAGGCACAGATATTCAAGCCGTCAATCGTTTATTAAAACAATTTATGCAAATGCAAAAAATGATGAAGAAAATTTCGAAACAAGGTGGATTGTTAAAATTAATGCGCGGAATGCAAGGCAATTTTCCAGGTGGAATGTTACCACCGATGTAAACGACAGCTTCATCGTCGTCCTGAGGCATGCTTTTTCTTTTAGCCGTAAGGATCTCCATGGAGATCCCTCGACAAAAAGCATGTCTCGGGATGACAGATGTTCTAATAATGAGGTCATATGCAACCCAACATAGTTAAAAAATTAATTGAATCCGGAATTCCTCACTGCGAAGCCATCGTCAAAGGCGACGACGGCGTTCATTTTGAAGCAACCATTATCAGCGATGCATTCGTCGGTAAAAACCGAATCCAAAAACAACAATTGGTTTATCAGACATTACGCGATAAAATCGCAGATGGCTCATTACACGCAATCTCAATGAAAACATTTACAACAGACGAATGGCAACAACAAGAGAACAAATAAATGGATAAATTAATTATTCAAGGAAATATTCCCCTCACAGGCGAAATAAAAATTTCCGGCGCAAAAAATGCAGCACTTCCTATTTTAGCAGCATCATTATTAATCCCCGAACCGATTCAAATTAGTAACGTTCCGCAATTACAAGATGTTGCAACGATTATGAGTTTGCTCGGACAAATGGGCGTACGAATGTCACTCGATGACAAATCCAACATTGAAGCCGATGCAAGCAATGTCACTTCTTTTTTTGCACCGTATGAATTAGTGCGAACCATGCGTGCATCTGTTTTAGTACTCGGTCCTTTACTCGGACGATTTGGTGAAGCAAACGTTTCACTCCCCGGCGGATGCGCCATTGGAACACGTCCTGTTGATCAACATTTAAAAGGAATGCGCGCACTCGGTGCAGACATTGAAGTTGAAAATGGTTACATCAAAGCAAAAGCAAAAAAAAGATTAGAAGGTACAACGATTGTAATGGATATTGTCACTGTCACAGGAACAGAAAATATTATGATGGCAGCTGTTCTCGCAAAAGGACAAACCATTATTCAAAATGCAGCACGTGAACCTGAAGTCGAAGATCTCGCAAATTTTTTAAATGCACTCGGCGCAAAAATTTCTGGCGCAGGAACAGCTACAATTATTATTGATGGTGTCGAAAAATTAACTGGTGGAACTTACTCTGTTTTACCAGATCGAATTGAAACAGGAACATATTTAACTGCAGCTGCAATTACTCGCGGAAAAATAAAATTAAAAAATGCACGCCCCGAAACATTAGAATCTGTTTTATTAAAATTACAAGAAGCAGGCGCATTTATTGATACAGGAAGTGATTGGATTAGTTTAGATATGAAAGGTAATCGTCCACGCGCAATCACACTCAGCACTGCACCGTATCCTGCATTTCCAACAGATATGCAAGCACAAATGATGGCATTGAATACCATTGCAGAAGGCACAGGCATTATTACAGAAACGGTTTTTGAAAATCGTTTTATGCACGTGCAAGAATTATTACGTATGGGTGCAAATATTTCTTTGAAAGGAAATACAGCCATTTGTACGGGAATTGAAGCATTACAAGGTGCGCCCACAATGGCAACTGATTTACGCGCTTCTGCAAGTTTAGTATTAGCAGGATTAGCAGCTGTCGGAAGCACAACGATTGATCGTATTTATCATATCGATCGTGGATATGAATGTATCGAAGAAAAATTAACGCAGCTCGGCGCACGAATTCATCGCGTTCCGAATTAAAAAAATCAAACTTTTCACTTTATTTTAAGATTTCCTTAAGAATTCTCTTGTTATAATCCTTCCATCTCACGAGGAATAAACAATGCAATCTAATAATGAATCCGTTTCAAATACACAAACCGACAACACCGCATTACATCCTGTAGAAACTGTTGCGAGTGACTTAACTTCTCTTAAAAAAGAAACTCTGCCACCTACGGGAATTATTACATTCAAATGCTTAGTATCGATATTTACTTTTCAGCTAAAAAATAATTCAGCTTTGGATAAAATGGGAATTACATTAACTATTGATACTGTTAATGACTTGCCATTGATTGATACTACTGATTTAAATGATGTACGTGTTTTCTTAGACATACTCCCTTTTAATCCCGATGATAACGCATCCATTTTTCTTTTTTATTTAATTTGTTTTAAGCTCGCCGTTATATATGACCATCCTGCACATCTAAACGAAACGTTAAAACACAGCTATTTAAGAATTCTTAATGACACAGATGCTAAATCGAATTTTCCAACACCCACAATCTGGAGAAACCTCACTCATGCTTTTTTTGATCTCGATAGTGATTCAAAAGAATTTCTTGATCAAAGAACTCCATTAGACGTGATCTATCGTCTCAATTTTCTTAAATCAGATTTTTTATACGCCAAATTATGTCAATTGATATGGCTGCGTGCACTTTGCAGACCCGAATTAAATACTGAACTCACTGAATTAGCTGAGGAGTTATCAAAAGAATCACTCTCCAAAGAGGAGACGATGGCCGAAGCTCGAATGGTTTTTAATTTCATAGCAATAAAAAAAGGCCTTGAGCACCGACACCCACCTCTTTCTGAAGAAGAAGTTCCTGCCTTCGTTGAATGGAAAAAAAGCATAGAAAATGATGACGAAAAACTCACGGCACACTGCGTTGTTGCACATGGTTATTTTACGGGCAGTGGATTAAAAAGCGGATTCCCAAATATTCCCAAAGCCATTCACGCTTATAAACAACTCATGACAGCCGCTCACGCAAAATCATTACCTGAATTAGTTGATACGGCTATCCAACAACTTCAAAAATTAAAATGCGCCGCAACACATGCAGAAAAAAAAGAGATTGATATCTTTTTAAATGCACACGCTGCAACAACATTTGAAGAAAAAGTTGTTGAATTAGAAAAAACATTAAGAGAAAAAACCGCATTAGTTAAAAAAGCTGAACTCAGTGTGGAACATTCTTTTTTCGATAGAAAAGACGGACGACTCACAGAGTCAGAAGAAAAAAATATTGATACAGAAATGCGTGCTCATAAAACAATTGAAAAAATTACTTCGAAACAACGATTAGAATTTATCATGGCACAAAAAAAAGATGTGTGCAGAGATTATAAAAATGCTTGTTTTGCAGCGGCTTCGCATTGTGAAACGCTCGTTCAACACGCAGTACAAATGGAAAATGAAAGTCGATCTTCACTCGATAGCAAACACGTTTCAGCAGAAATGGCTGCTGCACCGAGCGTTACCACGGCCCACAACAATAAAATTAAAGTGATTCACTATTATTGCAAAGCCTATATTGCAGATCCTGCTGATGAAATGACACTCATCTTATTGGGAAATTATTATTTTGATGGCACAGAAAAATATCAATTTGCTATTAACGAAGCACTCACAATAAATAGAATGAATATCCAAACTTTTATTTCTGCTTATAAAAAAACGACAGCAGAAAAAGAAACGGAATTCAAAAAACGCAAAGCAGAAGAAGCAACCCATGCCAGTAACACAATAAAAGAATCTGCTGCTTCTGCTCCTATTTCAGCTGCTTCAGCAAAAGCATTGCCTGCGTTGAGTGTAACAGTATCAGCTGCTACTCCTCCTGCTGCATCTCCTTCAAATGCAGCAACGGTAAATGCAACAGCAGCCGGCCACAAAAAATAATTTAATTTTTAGCAGCTGTCGGAAACACAACGATTGATCGTGGATATGAATGTAAAGACACTGGATGCCACCTCTCGCAAAAAACGCTCGGCTGGCATGACAATCCTTAAGTTTTCCTTAAGAATTCTCCCGTACAATAGCTCCCACTATTTACATACAAAAACCGGGAGCAACAATGAATTCCAGAGCACAAGAACTTTCAGGCGCTATTCTTAAAACAAAATCAGTTGAGACTATTATCAAAATCGTTTCCGAACAAAAAGATGAAAAATTTTTTGAAGAAGTCATCAAGCCTTTATCTAATCAAAAAATAGAAACACATACCGCATCATTTACTGCAGCCGTATTTTTCAATGCACTCTGGGAAAAATTTAAAACGCCTATTTATAAAGTTCGAGCGAAAATGCAGTTTAATAATTCTTTGATGACGCATTATCTGATCGCTACCTACTATTTAGAAGTTTACTCCTATGAAAATGCAACAACAAAAAATGGCGAACGCGAACAAAAATTCGTAGTGAATCTTACTGCACTAATAAAAGAGGATTCTTCCTTCTTACAACATCGTTTTGTAATGAAAAGTGCTATTGGTGTTTTAAAAAAAATCATTTCCATCTCCCTCTCATCGATAACAATGAATGAGGTAAAATCGAGAGCAAGAGAATTACTTCACACCATTTTTGTAACCCATCCTGATTTAGATACTGAATATGAAGCCGATAAAATATTTTTAGAAACTGAAGAAGGCAAAGCAAAAAAATCTCATTTTTCAAAAGCAATTCACGCATTAAAAGAAAATCCACCTAATGTCGGAAACGCAATTAATTTTCTTGTCACGCATATTGAAGCAAAGCATGACAGCAAAGAAAACGCTACCGATCAGAATCTCCACGGATTAACACGTTTATATTTATTAGCAGATGACTTAATAACACCCGTCCTATCCGCCGGGCAAGGACCACTCTTTTTTTATTTTTACGCGTGTGTTCAACTTTACAGAGTTCATAGCAAAGAATCTTTTCAAGATAAAACACAGCAAAAAAAATTTTTTGATATACTTAATAAACAATGGGCAGAAAGAATTCCCCATTGGAAACCAAAATCCAAAACAGAAACAACAGCAACTACTGCAATCGCTGTTTCATCACAATCTGCAGCGACTTCAGCTGCAGCTGCTACCGATCAAATACAAGAAAATGTATGGATAAAATATCTCAATACTTTTTTTGATTTAGAATATGCGCTAAAATACGGTGAAAATGTAGAAAGAAATCTTCTTGATTCAATTGCAATGCTCGATTGCATCGATCAATCTCCTTTAGCTGCATACAGTAAAATTACACAATTACAAAAATTAAAAAGACCTGAATTGAAATCAGACATCGACACATTAATTCAATCTTTAATAACAAAATGCGGGCCTAAAGAAACAGACGAAGAAAAATTTATTTTTGCGAAAGCAACAGAATTACAACGCCCACATACAGCTGCAACGGATTTAAAAGAAGCACCACCCTGCTGGGATGAAACAATTGGCACTAAAATGGCACAAAAAGGAATAGCTGATAATAAAGATGACTGTTATTTCTCAGCACAAATGTTACTTGCATACTTGTATTTTACAGGACGCGCTTTTGACAATGGAAATGGCATTCCTCACATTCCCAAAGCCATTGAAGCTTATATAACACTTATTGAAAAACTAGCTGAAGCTAGAAAATCATTACCACCACAAGCAACTAATTCAAACGAATACACCCAACGTATCAACTCTGCTTTAGAACAACTTAGAACACTTAGACACGCCGCAGCGACTACTGCAGAAAAAAAAGAAACTGTTTCAGAAAAAGAAAAAATAGATAAAGTTTTAAGTGCGCATGTAAAAGCTGCAGCGTGGATTGAAGAAGATAAAGAATTTAGAGAAAACGTTTTAAAAAATAGAAAAAAATATCAAACATGGTGCGCACTTGTCACAAAAGCGGACCTCAGCGTACAACATTCTTTCTTCGATAGAAAAAAAGGACGATTAACAGGGGAAGAAGAAGAAAATATTGATAAATTCATCCTCCGTGATAATAAAATAGAAGCAAGCAACATCACTACAGGCGCACGACTCGCATTTATTTCAATAGAAAAAATGAAAGCATTACAACCCTACAAAGACGCTTGTTTTGCAGCTGCAGCACATTATCAAGCTTTAGCTAATCAAACATTACTCATTCAAGAAGAAAAATCTGTAACGAACAGAACAACCGCAAACAATACTGCCGCAAAAGACAGCAAACAATTTTCTACAGCTGCTACTGCAACAAGTTTATCTACCGCATTTAACAAATCTCAACTAACAGCATCGATGGAAATATGTCATAGAGAAACAGCTATTATGTATTATTGCGAAATATATAACGCAGATCCTTCTGACATCGATGCATTGAGAGCCATCGGATCTTATTATTATAGCTCTGAAGATACCTATCAAAATCACATCACAAGTATGCTTGAAAAAACTCTCTCGGCTTTTCATGATGCTTATAAAAAAGATCACAAAGAACAAACAGAAAAATATCTGACTCAAGCAAACGATGAATTAAAAAAATTAGAAGAAACAAATGACACTAAAAAAATTGCTGAAATAAAACAAGACGCAATAAATCTTTATCAGAGAGCTATTCATCACATTCATCACTATCACTATTGCAATATCATGACATTGTCAGGTCAATTAAGCACAGACGCGTCTACTTTATTCGTTGCAAAAGACAATGCAGTTAGCGCAGTAAATACTATTTTAAACGATCCAAACAAAGTAAATCCTGAATTCAAAAATGATCTTGCTATTCATTACACAGATCAGTTTCTCACGCAAAAAGCAGATAACTATATTATTCAAGCAAAAGCAGAAGCAACAAAGGAAGAAAAAAATTCTGATGATCGTCCTGGAAATTTAAAACAAACTGCTTTCTATAAAAAAGCGCTGAAAGAATTGCATGATGCAAAAGATGGACTCACTCGATATCCAGAATACAAATTAATAGTTGATCGAATCTTAGAAAAAGTTGACACACTCACTGCACCTAATAAAACAAATGGCTTACAACTTGCAGTGACATCAGAGAGTGTCAGAAAATATCTTCATCAATATTGGATTCAATTAGATTTACCTTCTAATAATGCGCTGGGTATTTCTTCTGCTGATACCATTTCAGCAAAATTATTATCTGTCGCATCCATTGCAAGAACAGCACCTGCTGCAACAACGAGTACCGCTGCAAATAGTGCTCACCCTGCAGCAGCACCTGTTAGATATTGATTATATAAGCATTAAAATTAAATATGAAAAATTAAGCTATAATTAAAAGATAATGACACCGAGGAGAGAAAAAAATGCAATCTCATTCACCCGCAGACGCATTATTAGATGCGATTCAAAAAGGAGATGCGCACGCAGCTGTTGCAAGCACGAACAAATCAGAAAATGATGAAAAATTTTTTACTTCACTCGCACCTAAAATACAAGCAATAGAAGATTCCAAAGATCCTAAAATTGTTTTTGCTAAACTTCTTTTGTTTAATGCACTTTTCAAACGATTTCCAAAAACATTTCCTATTGAAAAATATGCTGCACCTTATGCGTATAAAATAGAAAAAACAGATAAAACACACTATCCTAGCGCCCAATGTTGTTTGGGCGTGTATTATTATCAAGGTCATTTATCTTCTTCGTCTAACATGGCTGATGAATCTCGATGCGTAGCAAGACTACTCACAGCTATTACACGAGGCGATGAAAAAACAGCTCTTGAAATTGCGAACGACAAAAAAAATGATGAAGAATTTTTTGTTTTACTCGCGCGTGAAATACAACCGATATATGATTACCACGATCCTAGAATTGCCTTTACTAAAGCCGTTTTTTTTGATGCGCTTTCCAAACGATTTCCAAAAAAATTTCCCATCCAAGAATATGCTGCTTTTCATTTTAAAAGAATAGGAATAGAGGCAGATAAAAAACTTTATCTAGCTGCGCAATATTATTTAGGAATGTTTTATTACAATGCACAAACGACTCGAAGTGTTAATTCAGGAGACACTCCCCTCTCCGCTTGCACCACGTGTTTTACTAATCTTTATAAATCAGGATTTTTTGAAAGTGGCACTCCTGAAGAAATAAAAAATGTTGAAAGCATTTTAAATACAATAAGCAAAACAGATTCAAAAGATATAAAAGATAAATTAGCGAAATGTCAAGCGAACGATATTATTTTCAAACGACTTCCTAGAAAAGATAATGACGCTGCAGATAAAATATTTTTAGAAAGCGTAGAAGGTTTTAATCAATATTCTAATTACTCAAAAGCAATTCATGCACTGCACTCTGTTCCTCCTCGTTATGGTGATGCGATTGATTTATTGACTTCTCGTAATGATAATCCTTTTGGATTAGCTCGATTAAATAAATTGATTGATGAGAAAGAAGGTATTAATAAAGAAAAATCTTCTTACTTTTATTTTTATGCGTGCGCTCAACTTTATATTTTATATGCGGCTGGACCTCGCAATGTGAGAAATCCAAGCAAAAAAGCAGCTATTTTAGAATTGATTGATGCAAAAGCACCACAAACAAATACATGGAAAGAATATCTCAATACCTTTTTCAATCTCGATGAAAAAGAACAACCCGGAAGAAATTTATTCAATTCTATTCGATTACTCAGTCATCTAAAACATGATTTCCCATTAGCGGCTTATACTGAAATTATTAGAATAAGAAGATTAAACAGATATGAACTTAAAGACCCAATCATCATACTCATCGATACGTTAATCGCGCGATTAAAATCATCACAGAAACCAGAAGATCAATATCTTCTTGCTAAAACAACTCGATTAAAAAAAATAGTAACAAAAGAAAAAATGCCTGCTATCACTTCAGAAAATTATGAAGAAGGTAATCTTCATCCCTGGAAAAAAATTATTGAAGACAAGCAGGATGATCAAAAACTCACTGCTCATCGCGCACTCGCTGACGCTTATTTCACAGGAAATTATCGCGGTGGAATTCCGAATGTTCCTAAAGCAATTCAAGCTCTTAAAAATCTTATTACAATGTCGCGGCTGCGATTAAAATCTTTAAATGCAGATGCTTCAGATAATGCTTTATTCACTGACTCAATACAGATTTCTTTATTTCAACTTGAACAACTTAAAAGCGGTGCGACATCCCAAGAAAAAAATGATGTCGATGGATTTATCAGGAATTTTAATTTAAATCCCTCTTTCATTGAAGAAAAAAATTATAAAGTTCCAGTTCAAAATTTAGGACTAGCGTGGGTAGCAAGCATCGCTATTCTTAAAAAAGCAGAACTCAGCGATCAATCTACTTTCTTTGATAAAAAAGTAGGACGATTAACAGAAGCAGAAGAAAAAGAAATTGATACACAAATTGGAAACGGTAAGAAAAATACAGCTAAACAACGATTTGAATTTCTTAGCCAAAAAGAAAAAGAAGCACGCAGTAAATTTTCAAATACTTCTCTTGAAGCGGCAATGCATTATGAAACTCTCGCCTCTCAAGCAAGACAACTGAACGCTGAGAAAAAATCTTCTGACAACAAAAATTCAAATATGAGCGGCATCACGACAACAGCGACGGGCGGCATGGCTACAACAGCCGCTGTAGCTGACACAAAATCAGCTACTCCAGCACTTAAAACTGAAGAATACTACACAAAAGAAGCCATTTATTATTTCTGTGAAGCACACCGAGCAGGCGGAACTTTAGCGTTAATATCACTTGGAAATTATTGTTACGATCAAGGTTGTGAAAAAATTGTATTCAACTATTTAACACCAGAAAAAAGTAGCACTTTCAAATCTGATTTAACAAAACACTACACAGAAGAAGCTCAGAAAAAACAAAAAGACGCAGAAACTGAAATAAAAAGTGTTCAACTAAAATCAAATGAAAAATTAGAAGGCCATAAAAAATATCCTGATGTCGTTGAGGCTTATAAAAAAGTTATTTTCAATTTACATTGGGTAGAAAAAATAAATAATCAGATGTCAGTGGATTCTTTTTTAAAAGGCATACAACATCCTCAATTAAAAAAAGATCTAGAAAATTATTATGAAACACTTTGGATGCAGACAATTAATGTTCTCTTGGATAAAGCAAAAAAAATAGAAGCGTCTGGAAATCATCTCGCATGCGAAGAACGCAAACAAGCACTTGATAAATTAAATGAGAGAAGAAAATATTTTCTCTCCTCAAAAAACCCTACTCAAGCAGACATCATAGATAAAAAAATGAAATCTGTTTTTGCGCTGAATGATTCGGATGAGCCAGATTCAGGTCCTATGTCTTGGTCAGTGCACGTTGAACTTAGCACTCATTATAAACAAATCACAGCTACTCAACCTGCGCCTATTGCTGCAACAGGACTGCAAACACAAAGCTTAACGCCTAAGCCTACTGCTTCTGCAACAGCTGCTTCCACTGCTACTACTTCAACAAAAGCAGATGCAAATAAAAAACCACCCAAAAAATGACGTTTTGTCATGCCAGCGTGCTTTTAGCTGGCATCCAGGTATATTAAAAATAAAAATATTCAGCTGTCATGCCAGCGTGCTTTTAGCTGGCATCCAGTGACTTTTAAAAAGCCTCTGGATGCCACCTCTCGCAAAAAACGCTCGGCTGGCATGACAATGATTATGCATTCAAATAAAAATCTAATGTTTTCGTTAATCCTGTTTCGAGATTCACTGACGGATTCCATTTTAATTCCTCGCGCGCACGTGCAATCGAAGGCACACGCAACGAGACATCTTGATATCCACTTCCATAATATTTTTCAGAATCCACTTCAATCAGCTGTGTTTTTTCAGCAAGCGCTTTATATTTCGGATATTTTTTAATTAATTTTATTAACGATTCCGCCAATGTACGAATCGAAATATTTTCTTCCGGATTTCCCACATTAAAAATTTTATTTTTCGCATCATTATTTTTATGTTGAATCATTTTTATTAACGCTTGAATCCCATCGTGAATATGTAAAAAACATCGCTGCTGCGCCCCACCATTCACCAACATAATATTTTCACCACGCAAAATATTTCCAATAAATTGTGTGAGTACGCGCGAACCACCGGGTTGTGGATTTAAAATATTATCTAAACGTGGGCCGTACCAATTAAACGGACGAAATAATGTATACGAAAAATCATCGTGTTTTTTTCCGTATGCATAAATCACTCTATCCATGAGTTGTTTGCACGTTGAATAAATCCAACGTTCTTTATTAATCGGCCCTGTGACTAAATGACTTTCTTCTTCATCAAATGCAGCATCAGAACACATGCCGTACACTTCAGAGGTCGACGGAAAAATAACATGTTTACGAAATTCAACACACTGACGAACAATCGCAAGATTCGCTTCGAAATCTAATTCAAAAACACGTAATGGATTTTGTACATACATCGCAGGTGTTGCAATCGCAACCAAAGGAAATACCACATCACATTTTTTAATTTGTTCTGTGACCCACGCAAGATCACGCGTAATATCTTTTTTTTCAAAATGAAATTTAGAATTATTTAAACAAGAAGCTAAATTATGATCCGCCAAATCACATGCAATAATTTCTGCATCAAGTTGCGATAAAATCGCTTCACTTAAATGACTTCCAATAAAACCATTCGCACCTAAAATTAATATTTTCATAAGATCTCTCTATGTTGTCATGCCAGCGTGCTTTTAGCTGGCATCCAGGTATATTAAAAATAAAAATATTCAGCTGTCATGCCAGCGTGCTTTTAGCTGGCATCCAGTGACTTTTAAAAA
>JABDDA010000015.1:0-7911 GCA_013287845.1 Gammaproteobacteria bacterium | reverse complement strand
GCGTGCTTTTAGCTGGCATCCAGGTATATTAAAAATAAAAATATTCAGCTGTCATGCCAGCGTGCTTTTAGCTGGCATCCAGTGACTTTTAAAAAAGCCTCTGGATGCCACCTCTCGCAAAAAACGCTCGGCTGGCATGACAAACTATTTCACATTAAAAATTTTTTTCATCGCATCAATCACGCGATCTTGTTCTGCAGTTGTCATATCAGGAAATAAAGGCAAACTCACAATGCGTTCACAAATATTTTCTGCATGAGGAAAATCACCGAGCTTAAATCCAAACGTATCACGATAATAAGGATATAAATGCACTGCGCGGAAATGCAAACCCGTTCCAATATTATTTTCTTTCATCGCAATCATAAACTCATCGCGATTCATTTTTGCAACCGATTCATTTAATAACGGTGTGTAAAGATGCCATGCATGTTTATGCTGAAAATCAGGTCTTTCTGGTAAAGTCCACTGAGACCATGATGATAAAATTTCATGATAACGATCTGCTAATTCATTTCTGCGTTGATTAAAATGATCCAGCGCTTTTAATTGATGAATACCGAGTGCCGCTTGAATATCTGTCATATTATATTTAAATCCGGGCAACACAACTTCATAATCTTGCGTTCCACCTTTTCCATAACGATTCCATGAATCACGATCAATTCCATGAAAACGTAATAAACTAATTTTTTTTGCAACAACATCATCGCGTGTTGTGACACATCCACCCTCACCGGTTGTCATATTTTTTATCGGATGAAAACTAAAAACTTGAATGTCACCGAAACTTCCTATTTTTTTATTTTTATATTCTGTTCCAATTGCGTGTGCTGCATCTTCAATTACACGTAAATTATATTTATTTGCGATTGTGTAAAGCGCATCTAAATCGACGGGTAATCCTGCAAAATGCACGGGCATAATCACGCGTGTTTTTTTTGTGATTGCTTTTTCAACTTGATTTAAATCGATGTTTAATGTTTTTGGATCGATGTCGACTAATACCGGTTTTGCTCCCGCTAAAACAATTGCATTTAATGTAGCTGCAAATGTGAGTGGTGTTGTAATCACTTCATCACCAGGTTTTAAATCGAGTGCTAATAATGCGAGATGCAATCCACCGGTAGCTGACATCAATGTTAATGCATGCGGTGCATTTAAATATTTTTTTAAATCTTCTGTAAATTGTGCAACACGAGGACCCGTTGCAATCCATCCAGATTTTAAACAATCAACAACTTCATCAATCGCTTCTTGATTAATCGATGGGCGGGAAAAAGGGAGAAAGGTTTCAGTCATAATTACCTCTTAAAAATGTGACGTGCATCATACAGGAAACACGCCTAAAGATGAATAACTGTAGTATAATGGCGCCATTATTAGACACAAAACAGAGGATACTATGAAATATCAACTCGTTCGCACGACAGAATCTAAAACAGCTAAACCTATTTTTATAACGAGCTTCAAAAGACATTCGCATCCTTCTTGGAATTTCTTTCATAATGCCGATGTTCTTTCTTCGACAACAACTGCTGCTTTTTCTTTGCTTTGGATAAAATATATCGCTTCAGCCAATCAATCTTATTTAACACCCATTCTTTATTTATCGACGCCTTATGCATTCGGTCGATTTTTTTATTCTCCTGATAAAAATTTTAATTATGAATTAACGATGGAATTAACTGCGAATGTAGGCTCTCTTTTAGCCCCTTCTTTGATGAGTGGAATAATGTATTCTTCTGTCGGATTTTTTCCTGCGATGGCAACAGCTGCGATTGCAGGTATTGCAGCTATCGGTATCACTCGTGGTGTTGCTCGAATAGGCAAACTATTTTATGACGAATATACAGATAATTCGCAGGATAATAAGAAAAGAACACCCTCTCTTCCTGAACCTTGGCACAGAAAAAATGTTTTTCAAAATTCATATGTCATGGCGGGAATGTCGAGCGGAATTGGATTCGCATGTTATCAAAATCAATTACTCGATGAATTAGGATTGGGTATTTATTTAAGCGTCAGTTTTATAATGCACGCTGCTTTTAATACATCTGATTACGTATGGTGTTGCTCGAAAAAATCAGATTGGACAGCGCGCAATCTCATCACCGATATGACTGCAATCGGTTTAGCTACATTTTTACCTTTAGCTTTTACAGCGACTTTTGCTGCAACGGGTGCTGCTGCAACAGTGATTTCTGGAACAGCAACCATTATTGCAATTAATATCGCTGCTGCAGCTGCGACAAAAATTTTAAGTGAATGTTGTGCAACCCTGTTTTACGCCCATCAAGATTGTAAAGGTGAAAAACAGTATGAAAAAATTTCAGATCTCGAAATGGGGCAAATTATTCCTCATGCAACCGCTTAAAACGCATCGAGTTTATGCTATGATAATGCACTTTTAAAAAAACAAACGGGGGAAATTATGGATCAAAAAAATTCGCAACCAGTCGCATATCATGAATTAAATCCAGCACCCATGACAACACCCACGTGGGATTTTGTTCAAAATACCGATGTGATTTCTTCTGCTTCAGCTGCAGCACTTTTTTTATTACTGCAAAAAAGAGAAACTAATTTATTTACGAAATTTATTCCTGGACTTTTGATATTTGCTTTAACAGAAGCCTTTCTTCTCGCATATTATCGCAAAGAACAACCTTATCGTTCGAATTATAATTTCATGATGGATTCTGCTGCAAATGTTCTTTCTGTTGGAACATCCACCGCTGCAACGGCACTCGTTTTTTCTGCTGCTGCATTTTATCCTGCGATGGCAACAGGAATGGTTGCAAGCATGGTCACGGTGGGGGCAGTGCGTTTTCTCGCTCGCGTCACGAAGTGGCGTCACGATGCCCGAACAGGTCATTTAGAAAATAATTATGAACAAAAAGGCCCAACGCCTTCTCTTACGGAAAGTGTTTTTCAAAATTTTTATGTCACTGCAAGTATTTCAACTGGAATATCGTTAGCTTTATTTAAAAACCACATGATTAATAATATTGCATATGGTGCTTGGAATGGTGCCAATCTCTTGGTGCATCTTTGCTTGCAAATTGGCGTACAATACATTCCTTATCTAAGACAATCCACCGAAAGAGATCGAAGCTGGATTTGCTGGAGGGCTTACACCGATCTTGCTGCATTCAACTGCCCAAGCCTTTTACCGACCGCTCTCTCAGCTACTTTTGCTTTAACCGGGACGGTAGCGACGATTGTTTCTGGAACAGCCGCCATTATTGCAATTAACATTGGCGCTGCAGCTGCGGTGCGAATTTTGAGTGTATGCGCTGCAACATTCTTTAAAAGACACGACCAATTTAACCCGAATCTATCTTTTACAGCGACTCCAACTGCGAATAACGCTGCTGATGAAAAAAACCCTCAAACTGAATTGGCGATGCGTGTTTAGAATCAATCGAACGCCTGTCATACAGCAAACCTATTCAAAGATGGATAAGTATGGTAAATAAGCCCGCTGAATAAAATGAAACGGAGGAAATTATGCATTCACAGGTAGTCGTATACGATCGATTAGATTTAGCACCCATGATACCCACTTGGAATTTTGTTCAAAATACCGATGTGATTTCTTCTGCTTCAACTGCTGCATTTTTTTTATTACTACAAAAAGCAGAAATTAATTTAATTGCTCGATATTTTGTTCCTGCATTTAGCATATTTGCTTTAACAGAAGCGTTTCTTTTAACGTATTACCACAAAGAACGTCCCTATCGTTCGAATTATAATTTTGTGATGGATTCAGCTGCAAATGTTCTTTCTGTTACAACATCTACTGTCGCAACAGGATTAGTGGCTTCTTCTGTGACTGCATTTTTTCCTGCGATGGCAACAGGATTAATCGCAAGCATGATCGCTGTTGGAACAGTCCGTTTTCTCTCGCGTGTGACGAAACTTGCTTATGATGTGTATACAGATAATTTAGAAAATGATGAAGATGATGCTGAAGCAACCATTCCTCAAAGATCAACTATCGAATTTAGAAGCGGATCTCGCCGCGCAAAACCGTCTATTGTTGAAGGTGTTTTTCGAAATTTTTATGTGACAGCCGGTGTTTCAAGTGGAATAGGATTAGCGTGTTGGCAAAATGATCTATTCGATAAAGTAGGATTAGGTGTTTGGTTAGGCCTCAATTTGATGGCACATATGGCTTTAAAAGCGACTCCTTATCGATTCTGTGGATTGGAATGTTCAGGAAAAAATCCAGAATGGAGTTACCGAAGTGCCGTCACTGATTTCGCTGCATTCGGTCTTGCGTCTTTTTTACCTTTAGCATTCACAGCAACGTTTGCTTCAACCGGTGCTGCAGCGACGATTGTTTCAGGAGCAGCTGCCATTATTGCCATTAATATTGGTGCTGCAGTCGCGACACGAATTTTGAGTGGATGTTGTGCAACATTGTTTCATGTTTATCAAGCCTATAAAGATGAGAAAATCAGCGAACAAATTTCAGAGCTTACAGCAAGAAACTCCATTCCTCAAACAGCTTAAATGACACAGTCAATCTACCCAATGATGAATAATCGTGATATAAAAAGCGCCTGAATAAAACAAATAAACGGGGGAAATTATGGAACAAAAACATCCGCGAGCAGACGAATATGAGCAATTAGATCGCGCACCTCTGAGACCCTCGACACCCTCTCGGAATTTTGTTCACCTTACCGATGTGGTTCCTTCTGCTTTAACCGCTGGATTTTTTTTATCCCTAGTACAATACGCAAACCTTAATTTAAATGCGAAATATTCTGTTCCTGCACTTGGCATATTCCTTTTAACAGAATTATTTCTTTATAAGTATTACCAGAAAGAACGTCCTCGTCGTTCAAATTATAATTTTGTGATGGATTCTTTTGCGAGTGCTGGTTCTGTTACGGTAACAACCGCTGCAACTAAGTTTGCTTTTCCTGCGGCAATAACCACCGCTGCAACCATGTTTACTTTTTCTGCTGCGACACTTTTTCCCGTGATAGCAACAGGATTAGTTGCACCGATGGTCGCTGTTGGGACAGTGCGTTTTCTCTCGCGTATCACAAAATTGGGTTACGATGCTTGGAGAGAATATCAATTAGAACCGGACGTGGATGAAAGACCCCACGCAAAACGCTCTATTACTGAAGGTGTTTTTCAAAATTTTTACGTCACTGCCAGTATTACAAGTGGAATACTATTTACATGCTGGAAAAATGGCGTGATTGGCAAAACCCCATTCTTTGTTTGGTCAGCAGTCAACTTTGGTGCGCATTTCGTTTTAAACGGAGTAAAAAAATACTCTGGAAATGGAAATAAAGATGCTTGGCAAAGTACTTGGTCTGATTGGATCGCATTCAGTTGCGTGAATCTTTTACCCTACTTCGTTTTTACAGCTACTTTTGCGACAACCGGCGCTGCAGCAACCATTGTTTCTGGAACAGCTGCCATTATTGCAATTAATATTGGTGCTACCGTTGTAGCACAGGGTGCTGGGTATGTATTAGGGGCTTTGAGTCAATGTGCCGCAACATTCTTTAAAAACCACAGAGAGTTTGACGTGGAAAAAGAATTTACAGCGACTTCAACCGCAAACAAAGCTGCTGATGAAGAAGCTGTAGGAAGAGACCCTGCTGCTGATAATAAAACTAGCGATACTGAGTTGCATAAGATGAGTGCTTAGAATTATTTGCATCCCCCAAAAACTCGCGTATAATCGCCAAACTTCAAATATTTTGTAGGAAAAATTTTCATGGTTGTCATCCGATTAGCGCGAGGCGGAGCGAAAAAACGCCCTTTTTATCACATCGTTGTTGCAGATAGACGCAGAGCATTGAATGGTCGTTGCATCGAACGCATTGGTTATTTCAACCCCATCGCAGCGGGCAAAGAAATACGCTTACATTTAGACAAAGAACGCGCAAATTATTGGATTTCAAAAGGTGCGCAACCCTCCGAACGCGTACAACATTTATTAAAACAAAAAACCACTGAAACAAATTAATGGATGAGTTTGTCGTCATCGGAAAAATTGGCGCAACATTTGGAATAAAAGGTTGGTTAAAAATCCAATCGTTTACAGAAAATAAATTTGATATCACAGAATTTTTTCCTTGGTTTATTGAACAAGGAAATAAATGGAAAGAAATTGAAATTGAAGAAACTCGCGATCATGGAAAAATCATCATCGCAAAATTTGTAGGCATAAATAATCCTGAAGACGCGCGATTGCTCACAGGAAAAAAAATTGCGATTCCCTCATCTCAATTACCTACTCTGAAAAAAAATGAATATTATTGGCGTGATCTTGAAGGACTCACTGTCAAAAATAAAAATGGCGAAATATTAGGAACACTCATTTACCTCATGAAAACAGGAGGAAATGATGTGATGGTGATTAAGAATGATAAAGAATACGCCATTCCTTATTTGCCAGATACCGTTGTGATTTCGGTTGATTTGAAAGAGCGCGTCATCGTTGTAGATTGGGAACTGATTTAACTTTGTCATGCCAGCCGAGCGTTTTTTGCGAGAGGTGGCATCCAGAGGCTTTTTTATAAAGCCACTGGATGCCAGCTAAAAGCACGCTGGCATGACATACAGATTGGAGAGTTAATTAGTGTGGTTTGGTGTTGTAACTTTATTTCCCGAAATTTTTACAGCACTGCAATCAGGAATCACTGGTCGCGCAATTGAAGAAAAATTAATTCACATTGCTTGTTTTAATCCGCGTGATTACACGCAGAATAAATATCGCAATGTGGATGACAGGCCTTACGGAGGCGGTCCTGGCATGATCATGATGACGCAGCCGTTACGCGATGCGATTCATACAGCTAAGGAATCTGCACCTGCTTCGCCTGCTGTGATTTACCTTTCTCCGCAAGGAAAAATGTTTAATCAAAAAACAGCAGAAGAATGGATTACAAAAAAAAATATTGTCTTCGTTGCGGGTCGATACGAAGGAATTGATGAAAGAATTTTGCAAACTGAAATTGATGAAGAATGGTCGATTGGAAATTATGTTTTATCTGGCGGAGAATTTGCAGCACTTGTCATGATTGATGCAATGACACGTCTTCTTCCAGATGCACTAGGACATAAAGATTCCGCTGCTAAAGATTCGCTGAGTTCGGGATTATTAAAATATCCCCAATACACGCGACCTGAAGTTTTAGAAGGATTAGCGGTACCTGATGTGTTACTAAGTGGAAATCATGCAGCAATTGAACGCTGGCGATTGAAACAATCACTCGGGAAAACATGGTTAAAACGTCCTGATCTTTTGCAGGAAAAAAAGTTAACGAAAGACGAATTAAATTTATTGATGGAATTTGTTGAGGAGCAAAAAAATGGCAAATGTAATTCAAGCAATTGAACAAGAACAAATGAAAGCAGTGAAAGCACTTCCTGCATTTAATCCAGGTGACACTGTGGTTGTGCAAGTGAAAGTAAAAGAAGGTGAACGTTTACGTTTACAATCTTTCGAAGGCGTTGTGATTGCGAAACGCAGTCGTGGATTAAATTCTTCTTTTACTGTCAGAAAAATTTCTCATGGCGTGGGCGTTGAACGCGTGTTTCAAACATTTAGTCCTGCAATTGATTCGGTTGAAGTGAAACGTCGTGGTGATGTGAGACGTGCAAAACTTTATTACATGCGTGACTTGAGCGGTAAAGCGGCGCGGATTAAAGAAAAAATTTCTACTAAAGAAGATCAATCAGACGCTAGCGAATAATGTTTCGCCCTTTCAGGGCTCCAACGGTTATATTCATCATTCACCTAGGGTTCGCGCAAAAAGCGCGCGACCCCTAGGCTAAAAAAGCTTGCAAGCCTTCGGCCTGCAAACTGTAAAAAGATTATTTATTTTTTATAAAAGAAAAATCAAAAATAAATTTAAAAAATAATAAAAA
>JABDDA010000014.1 GCA_013287845.1 Gammaproteobacteria bacterium | reverse complement strand
TGTTAAGTATTTTTTTATTTCAGCCTATTTTTGCAGGCGTTTTAATGGTCGTGATTAAACATTCTGTGAATCAAGTGCTTCCTGCAAAATCTATTTTTTCTTATTTTGGTTATTGGAAACGTCTTTGGGTGTTACCTGTTTTAACAACTGCGATTAGTACCATTGATTTTTATTTTGCAGATGTGTTTTGGGTGTCATTTGTTTTCCTTTTAGTGTTTGCTTATATCATTGTGAGTTATTATTTATATGTTCCTTTGATTGTTGAAAAAAAATTATTTATTTGGCCTGCGTTAGAAGCATCGCGAAAAATTATCAGCTACCATTTCGTAAGAACATTTTTTTTCCTCGTGACACTTTTTTTAATTGCAGTAGCGAGTGTGTTGACGTTAGGAATCGCTTATATTTGGACATTGCCGTGGATTTATAATGCGACGGGAATTTTTTATAGAGATATCGCTGGGGTTTCAAATTAAAAAATAATTCCCGCGAGGCCGAAGGCCTAAAAGCTTTACTAGCCCAGGGTTAAGGGCGCGCTTTTTGCGCCCGCAACCCTGGGTAAAAACAACGTAAATGTTTGGAGCCCTGAAAGGGCGAAACAAAAAATTTATTACAGTCCAAAAATCGCAGAAATCATTCGAATAATAAAAAATATCAGCGGATTCATCACAAACGATAATGTATTTGTCACAAGTAAAAAAATTAAAATAAAAAATCCATACGGTTCAATACGCGAAAAAAAATATCCCATTCTGCCCGGTAATAAATTCATTAACACACGTCCACCATCCAATGGTGGAATCGGAATAATATTTAAAACACCCAACACAACATTAATCATAATCCCCGCTTCACCCATGTAAGAAAGTGGCACACCAAACCACGCATTTCCTTTTAATAAAAGATATCCAACCTTTGCAATGCCCGCCCAAAAGATTGCCATTAAAAAATTAGAAAGCGGACCGGCTGCTGCAACAATCGCAGTATCACGTCGTGGATGATGCATATTTCTGCTATCAATCGGAATGGGTTTCGCCCAACCAAAAACAAAATTACTAAAAAGCAGCATAATTATAGGTAAAATAATCGTGCCGATTAAATCAATATGTTTAATCGGATTTAAAGTGAGTCGTCCTTGCAATCGTGCTGTTTGATCTCCGAAAAAAGATGCAACCCAACCGTGCGCCACTTCATGAAGTGTAATTGCAAATAAAAGGGGGAGTGCCCAAATAGCAACTTTTTGAATAATGGTTAATTCCATGGGAAATTCTCGTGTTTTTTTTGGTGAGCTAGTATTGCGAATTTTTGGGGAATCTACAAGTGTCGTCCCGAGACATGCTTTTTATGTCGAGGGATCTCCATGGAGATCCTTCGGCAAAAAGCATGCCTCAGGACGACGATCAAACTGTCGTTTTAAGGTATAATTATAAAAACACCTTAAAAAACGAGGAGACATTTATGTCTGCCAGTCAATCAGATAAAGATAAAAAACAAACAGGTACGAAAAATGAAACAGCAGCAGCGGCACCTAACTCCGCAGCTGCAGCAGCAGATTCCGATAAAACGAAACAAATTATTCGGCCTTTTGCTTTTGGTCACGGTTTTTATGATGTGAGATTGGATGAAGAAGATCGTGAGTTTATCGATCAAATACATAGCAGAGAATTTATTTCCCTCGCAAATAAAAAATTACTTGTAGTGGGTTTGGCATATGCAAAGAGTCGTTCGATAAATTTTTTATTATGGGGAGCTGCAATTCAGGATATTCGTCCTCTACGCACTCTTGCTATTATTGATTTAGCAACAGCTACTATTTCTTATCGAGATCAAAAATTATCAAATCCAAAAGAATATGTGGGTGTGGTTTCTGTTTCTCCTCATTTATATGGAATTTACTATATTGATAGTTCTTCTCGCGCTCTAAAAATGATTCAAGTTTGTGATGACACAGGAGCAGTTCAATTTGAAAAAAAATTTTCTACAAGAATTATTTGCATAGCAGGCCAAGTTCAAATACGTTTATTTCCAAAAACAAAAGATTACTTCGTTATTAATACGGGTGTTGAATGTTGGATAATAGATAGAAAAGGAAATGAAACTTGCATTCAACCGTATCAGCCAGGTGATAAATATGTAATTTTTATTACACTCAATTCACATCATCAATTGACTGTTTTTTTTCATGAGGCGAAAAAAAATCAAGGAACGCGTGTGAAACAATTTGATATCAATATCAGTGATAACGATAGCAAAATGAGTGTCAATGAAAATCCTCATACATTAATCATTTCGCTCAGTTCTTCTTCTGATCAAATGATGGAATCTTCTGTGCGTGATAATTGGTGGATAAGAACAACAGAAGAGTGTGTTTATTACAGAGAAGAAAATGAAATGAAATCAATTTCAATTGCACCCGTAAAATGTTTCGCGTGGTTACCCGATGGCTCTATTCTTGGGTATGATGATAAAGAGAATAACAACATGAAAATATATCAAATAAAGATTTCGTCAGATAATACACTCGTTTCTCAGCTTATTTTTACAAATGCGCCGTGGGACATGAAAAGTTCTTTCAGCAGTAAGATTGATCCGGAAGGTAATTGGGTGAGATTAACTCAAGTGGACGAAGGAATTATTCGCATTCGTTTAAATGTAGATAATATAAAAATTACATCACCCGAAATTCAAACTGCTGTTATAGCTGCAACAGCTATGGGTGCAGATACAGCAAAGATGGTTGCTGAATATGTCGGTGTTCCTAATCGATATTTTTTTATGCGGTTTCCCGTTTCAGATCGTGAAGATATCTCAGATGATTTTCGGCAAAAAATAATAAGAAACTATACAAAACTGATGGAGAAAATAAATCACTACAAAACAGGGGGATTTTGGTTCCGGTTTACTACGGGCCCATTTACACATCAGCAAGATTTAGAACAAAAAAAGGCATTAAAATGTTTTAACGAATTATTAAAAGATAAAAATTTATCAATCGCGGGATGTGTTAAAGAAACACGTAAACAATTTCCAGAAGGAATGGAACATCTTTTAGATAATTTTCCGGAATTGAAAATAGAATTAGATAAAATTTTAGTGCAAGAAGAAAAACAAATCGATGCCGCATCAAAGTTTTTAAGTGGATTATTACAAGACAAAAAATTATCAGTGACAGAATGTGTTAAAAGAACGCGTGAAAAATTTCCAAAGAAAATGCAATATCTTTTAAATGATCGTCCAGAATTGAAAAGAAATGTGGAAGAAGCTTTAGCGCGAGAAGGAAAAAATAAAACTGGAGCAGCATCGAGTTCTGCTTCGACAGCAACGGCGGTTACTTCTGCAGCTGCAACAAAAAAACCTTCTAAAAAATAAATTTATTTTTTGAGAGTCTACAAGTTAATAAATCACTTCATCCCACTGCATGGCGCAGTGGAATACTCTTAATATTTCAATCTTTTGATTTTTAACTCGATAAGGAATAAGGAATGGTGTTCCAGAAATAATAAGTTCGCGTGTTCCAAGTACGCGACCTTTTCTCCCCATTCCTGGTTGATTCAATAATAAATCAGCACTTTTTAATATGCGTTTTGCAACGCGATTTGCTGCGGAAGGATTTTCTCTCGCAATATAACTGTGTAATGCTTTTAAATCATTAATAGCATCATCTAGCCATACTATTTTCATTTAGGGGGTTCCTTTTCTTCCTCATTTCCCCAGCTGTTTAACCAATCAACCACTTTTTGATGCTCGATAAATTTAGCTTTTTTGCTATTTGCCTTTTTAAGAGATTTTTCAATTTCTTTTACTTGCCAAACATGTGCTGCTAAATAATGCTCAATGGCTTCTGCTGCTAAAAAAGATTTGGTACGTCCTGTTGCTTGAGAGAGTTCTTCAAGTAAATCTCTTGCTTCAGATGGAACTCTTACACTCAAGGTGACTGCTGGACGAGATTCATGTTGTGGGTGAGACATAATTTTTACCTTCTAAGTATACGATGTATACGTTTAGTATACCATAAGATATAAAAAAATCTTCCTGTTTCTGAGGTATAATTATAAAAACACCTTAAAAAACGAGGAGACATTTATGTCTGCCAGTCAATCAGATAAAGATAAAAAACAAACAGGTACGACTGCGCAATCGGAAAGTAATGCAGCAGGAACAGCTGCAGATAAAAAGAAACCTAAAGTGGTTAGTCCATTTTCAGCAACACCTCACACAATACAATTAAAAGAAGAAGATGTTAAAAAAATTAGTGAACTTAAAAATCCTAAGTATATTCCTCTTGGAGATAATAAATTACTCATTGCAGAAAGTGGTGAAACTGATCGGTGGTATGGAAAAGAAATTCATATCGCTATTGTTGATATGGAAACAGCTGATGTTTTGTATCAAACCTATCGTGCACCACAAGGACAATGGGGCAATCACAGCGTCATCACAACCACTGTGTTGTCTGTTTCTCCAAATTTATTTGCGCTGTGTTTTGGTGAGAATGCAATTACTCCCACACTTCAAGAAATTTATTTTTTTAATGTAGCGGGGAAATATCAATTTAGAATAATTCCTTCCGATACAAAAATAGAAATAAGAAATTTATCTCAATTACAAATACTTTCATTTCCTCAATCAGAAAATTGTTTTGCTATTAATGCAGATAATCGGTGTTGTGTTTTAAGAAAAAGTGAAAGTGGCCATCGTTATTTTGACGAAGAACTTATTCAGTCGTATCAATCCACTTTTTTTTCAGACAGTGGAAGAGAGGTTTTTTACGATGCATGCGTTTCAATTAATGCTAAAAATCAACTCACTGTTTTTCAAACACTCGATACACAAAATCCACATTCAAGTACGAGAGATATAAAAAAAGAAACGCAAGCAGATCAATATGAAATTGATTCTAATTCAGTAAAAAAAATTTCTACTGTGAAAAGAGAAGGGCATGTATTAAAAGTCGATTTTCATCACACAGATGTCTTAAAGGAATCGCCTGTGCGTGATGGTTGGTGGATCAACGGGCGAACTTTTATTTATTACAGAGAAGGAAATCAAATGAAATCCATTCCAACAGGATCAGTGCGCTGTTTGCATTGGTTGCCGGAGGGTGTGATTGTGGGGATGGGTGAGCAAGATAAAATGTATCAAATAAAAATTCAACCCGATAAAACACTTTTAATTCAATCAACGGGAATGAAATGGCATGTTGATAATCTTATCGATTGGAATGGAAATTTAATTGCATTAGATAGAATTTCTGAAGGAAAAATTAATATTTATTTTAATATGCAAAGAGTGCGCGAAATACAAGATGCATTAATTGCTGCAGCAATGATCACTGAATATGATGAAAAAGGAGATCCAAAAATAACGTTACGAATTGATAGAGATTCTGCAGGTATTATTGCAGATTATGTTGGTATGACAGCAAAACGTTTTGCGCATAGTCATTCATTTGTTGTGACTGATCGAAAAGATATTCCGGATGATCTTAAAAAAGAAATAAAAAAACGATATCAATTTTTAGTGCGAGAAATAAAACAACATGAATCGAATCCATCTTTATTTCGGTTTTTTGATTCGCGAGCGTATGAAGCAAACTTAAAACAAAAAAGTGCGTTGGAATATTTGAATGAATTATTGAAAGATGAAAATTCATCTATTAAAACCTGTGTTGAAAAAACACGTGAACAATTTCCCGATGAAATTAAATTGATTTTAAAAACAGATGGACATGATTTTGCAAAAAAATGGTTGGGAGTAAAATTAAAAAGCGCATTAGAACAAGAAGAAAAAAATCAAGCTGCAGCAGCTGCGCCTACAGCTGCTGCAACTGCAACAAAAAAATCTTCTAATTAAGTAAAAGTTTTTGCGAGCGATTCCGAGCCGCGCGCGTGAGCAAGCGTGTATGCTCTAAATAATTTTTCGGTAATTAAGAGTTTGTACACGCTTGCTCACGCGCGCGGCTCGGAATCGCTCCGCTCGAATTTACGAAATCAATCCCAATTCTTTCACCGCTTCTTTTTCTTTTCTCAACTCATCCAACGTCAAATTAAATTTTTCTTTTGCAAAATCAGAATGCGTTAATCCTGTGACGACTTTTAATTTTCCATTTTCTGTGCGGCAAGGAAATGAAAAAATCAATCCTTCATCAACACCGTATTCACCTTGCGATGCGCGTGCAACAGAAAACGTTTCATTTGCAGGGGTTTCGTGCGTGAGATTGAATACACCGGTCAACGCAGCATTCGCAGCTGATGCAGCAGAAGAAGAACCTCTTGCTTTAATCACTTCAGCACCACGTTTTTGCACAATCGAAATAAAATCATTTTGCAACCAATTTAAATCAGTAATGACATCCGTCGCTGGCTTACCATTAATTTTCGCATGATAAAAATCGGGAAATTGTGTTGAAGAATGATTTCCCCAAATTGTCATTTGTGTCACCGCATTCACATCGACGTTTGCTTTTTTTGCAAGCTGCGCACGCGCGCGTAATTCATCCAATGTTGTCATCGCATAAAAACGATCGTGTGGAATATCTTTTGCATTATGCATCGCAATTAAACAATTTGTATTACAAGGATTTCCAACAACAAAAACGCGAACATCTTTCGCAGCATTATCATTAATCGCGCGACCTTGTGTTGTAAAAATTTTTCCATTTATTTTTAAAAGATCAGCACGTTCCATTCCTTCTTTACGCGGAACTGCGCCAACTAAAATCGCCCAATTCACATCACGCATGGCTTCATTGACATCGGATGTGCACACAATATTTTTTAATCGCGGAAATGCGCAATCGTCTAATTCCATTGCAACACCTTTTAAGCTAGGTAATGCAGGTTCTAATTCAAGCAAATGTAAATCAATGTCAGTGTCAGGCCCTAACATTTGTCCTGATGCAATTCTAAAAATAAGCGCATAACCGATTTGACCCGCCGCACCTGTAATAGCTACTTTCACGCGATTTTTCATTGTTTTCACTCCTAACTAAAAGTGGCGGTATTTTAATGTTTTTTAATTTGAGTTGCACGGGATAAATTGCGAAGCGATTCCGAGCCGCGCGCGTCAGCAAGCGTGTACAAATTTTAATTACCCAGAAATTATTTAGAGCATACACGCTCCCTAACGGTCGCGGCTCGGATCTGCTCGCAAAAACTTTTTACTATTTTTTAATTTTGCATCTATAATTCCGCCTATGTTAAATACAACGATTCCACTCAGTCTTTATATTCATCTTCCTTGGTGCGTAAAAAAATGCCCGTATTGTGATTTTAATTCTCATGCGGCGCCTGACAATTTACCCGAAGAATTATATGTGAATGCGTTATTAAATGATCTTGATCATTATTTGCCTTTAGTGTGGGGCAGACGCATCATCAGTATTTTTTTCGGGGGTGGAACGCCGAGTTTATTTTCAGCTAATGCGATTGAAAAAATTTTACAAGGTGTGCACGCGCGATTTAATTATGGATCTGACATTGAAATTACATTAGAAGCGAATCCCGGTACAGTCGATGAATCACGATTCGCTGCATTTAAACAAGCAGGAATTAATCGTTTATCGATTGGTGTTCAGAGTTTACAAAATGAAAAATTAAAATTATTAGGACGCATTCACGATCGCGATCGTGCATTACGTGCAATTGATGCAGCTGTCGCTTCAGGATTTAAAAACTTTAATTTAGATTTAATGCACGGATTACCGCAGCAATCAATTGAAGAAGGATTGGATGATTTAAAAAATATTCTGCAATTTGAATCACCGCATCTTTCTTGGTATCAATTGACGATTGAACCGAATACTTTATTTCATCATCACCCACCAAAATTACCGGATGAAAATGTGATGTGGGAAATGGAAGAGCAAGGAAAAAAAATTATTTCCGAAAAAAAATTAAATCAATATGAAGTTTCTGCGTATGCGAAAGAAAACTTTGAATGTGTGCACAATAAAAATTATTGGGAATTTGGAGATTATTTAGGAATCGGGGCGGGTGCGCACAGTAAAATCACAGAGAGAGAGCAGCAACGGATTATTCGTTTTTCAAATCCGAAACATCCGAAAGATTATTTAAATCCCATGATGCGAGAAAATATTTCATCCAATACACTCGCGCAAAAAGATATTATTTTTGAATTTATGTTGAATGCGTTGCGATTGACGAAGGGTGTTTCAGTAAAATTATTTCAAGAACGCACGGGATTAGAATTAAATTTATTAGAGCCGATGATTTCTCACGCGCGCGAAAAAAAATTATTAATAGAAGATAAAAATATTTTTTGTGCGACGGAATTAGGGAAAAAGTTTTTAAATAATTTAGTGGGGATGTTTTTAATTTAAATTTTCGTAAATTTGAGCGGAGCGGATCCGAGCCGCGCGCGTCAGCAAGCGTGTACAAATTTTTAATTACCGAGAAATTATTTAGAGCATACACGCTTGCTGACGCGCGCGGCTCGGATCCGCTCGCAATGACGTAGGTCTAGCAAATAAACTGCCCACACATTTTATCAACGAAATGATAAGAAATACCCAGCGCAACAAAATCTGCACTTTGAACATTTCCTCCACCAAACACGCGACTGAAAGAAAGATCCGCAACCCAATTTTGAGTCACATCATAACTCACACCTAATGCAAGCATAGGACGAATGGTTGACGTTGTGTGATTACCCGAAGAATTACAACCGCCATCCATTGCATCATTTGATAAACTTCCTGATGGGCTTGAACGTAAATACGCCATCCCTGCTTTTCCAAAAAGCCCGAAATTGTCAAAAGGAAGCGTTCCTTTCGCAAGTAAATTCAGGGCATTTTCACGAATTTGCGGATTACCACACACACCTGAAACATCGCCCGCAGGTTTATACGTTGAAGGCGCATATTGTATAAATCCAAATTCCATTGCAGCGTAAGGATTGAATTGATAACCCGTAAAAATTCCAGCGCCCAATCCTGTGGTGCTAGGTTTAGTGGTTGTCATAGTTCCATCACTTAATTTAAATTCATGGTTTTTATTATGTGTATTGGTTTCCCCAAGTTGACCGCCCATATAAAAACCTGACTGCACTGCGTAAGCAGAAAAAGTAAATCCTAAAATAAATAATGCGGGTAGTATTTTTTTCATCATGAGGAACCTCTAGTATTTTTCGCCACTAAGCTTAGTGAAGGACAACGCAAACTGCAACTCCCAAATTTTTCTACCTGCACGTAAACCGCGTTGTTCAAATTTCGTCACAATAGGACGCTGCAAAGAACGTTCAGCAAATTGATTTTTTCCTGCTTGATTGATGAGCGATTCATTATTCGAAAGCACAGTCATCATGTGCATTGCATAATCTTCCCAATCGGTTGCAAGATGCAGCACGCCATCTTGTTTTAATTTTTGAGTAAGCAGATGAACAAACTCGGGTTGAATGAGTCTTCGTTTATTATGACGACGTTTAGGCCACGGATCAGGAAAAAAAATTTGAATCACATTGAAGCTGTGATCAGGAATATTTTTTTGTAATACGTCAACGGCATCTGCATAAAAAATTTTTATATTTTTTATCTGATGTTTTTCGATTCCCATTAATACACTTGCAACACCGGGTTGATGTGTTTCAATGCCAATAAAATTTTTTTCAGGATTTTCTTTTGCGCTGGTTAATAATGATTTTCCATTTCCGAAACCGATTTCTAAAATGCAGAAAGAATTGTCATGCCAGCCGAGCGCTTTTTGCGAGAGGTGGCATCCAGAGTCTTTTTTAAAAGTTACTGGATGCCAGCTAAAAGCATGCTGGCATGACAGCTGAATATTTTTATTTATGTCACTGGATGCCACCTCTCGCAAAAAGCGCTCAGCTGGCATGACAAACTCTGCAGCTAATCGTTTAAACGCATCACGCTGCGCAACGGTCATGCGACTATTTCTGCACACAAAACTTTTTATTTTACGATGAGGTTTCATTTCGAATTAGCTTGCGTCACTTCTGAAATTAATTTTTGTTTCACATCATATAAATTTTTAAATAACGCAACGGGATAGGTTTTTTCTCCATGCGTTTTAATAAATTGATGTGTTTGTTCAATCGCGCGTGCGCGAATGTCATGAATCGATTCGTGAGGATAAATATATTTTCCTTTTTTAAAAACAGGAACCAGTAAATCCACAAACGCATCGTAATTCGCTAATTTTTTTTGCGTGTGTTGTTCATCCATTAAAATAATTTCAGGTGTTTCTGTGATGCCTTGAGGAATATCGTAAATCACATCGGTGATATAATTTTCATCTGAAAAAAATCGTCGCACTTGATGAATACCCGGATTAGAAATTTTCACAGGATCTTCAGAAATTTTTAATTTATAGTCCCATTCGTTTTTTGCATTTTTTATGGCGGATAATTTATAAACGCCATCAAGTGCGGGATGATCATACGCAGTGACTAAATGCGTTCCCACGCCCCACACACTAATTTGTGCATCTTGATTTTTTAATTGTTGAATACGATATTCATCTAAACTATTGCTTGCAATAATTTCAGTATTTTTAAATCCTGCTTCATCCAACATTAAACGTGCTTGAATACTCAGTGCTGCTAAATCACCTGAATCTAAGCGAATTCCGTGTAATTCTCCGCCGTGCGCGCGCAATTCTTTTCCAACTTCGATCGCATGTTTTACACCGAGCAAGGTATCAAAGGTATCGACTAATAAAACACAATTATGCGGCATCACGTTTGCATAAGCAGAAAAAGCGGATTTTTCATCAGGAAATGCAGTGACCCAGCTGTGTGCGTGTGTGCCGCGCACAGGAATATCAAATAATTTTCCAGCTAACACATTCGATGTTGCTTCGCATCCACCAATATACGCTGCACGACTTGCAGAGAGTGCACCATCGGCACCTTGTGCACGACGCATTCCAAATTCAATCACAGCATCCCCTTTTGCAGCTTGATGAACGCGCGCAGATTTTGTTGCGATGAGTGTTTGGAAATTTAAAAAATTGAGTAAAGTGGATTCGAGAAGTTGTCCTTGAATTAAAGGGCCTTGAATGCGTAACAAAGGTTCATTCGGAAAAACAATCATGCCTTCTGCAATCGCATCCACATCGCACGTGAAGCGAAGTTTTTTTAGATAAGCTAAAAAATCTTTTGTGAATAAATGTTTTTTATTGACTGTCGTTAAGCTAGCTAAATAATCAATATCATCAGCAGAAAAATGCCAATTTTTTAAAAATTCTGAAATGGTTTCTAAACCACAGGAAACTGCATAATTTCCATTAAAAGGATGTTTGCGAAAAATTAAATGAAAGACAGCGTCGCGTTCGTGTAATCCGAGTTTCCAGTAACCATACGCCATGGTGAGCTGATAAAGATCTGTTAATAACGGAGATAACACTACTTGCACCTCTTGTAAAAACGGGCATTATACACATATTGATTATTTACAAAAAGGAAGATGCAATGAAAAAACTAATCATCGTGTTGCTGTGTATGTTAAGTGTTGGCTGTGCAGGCAATGTATCAGGACCTGGAGGAGAACAGGGTTCTTCTTCGACAAGTGGTGAATATGCCTATCGAACGGGAATGCAATATTTAATTGGACAAAATGTTCAGCGCGATACCAGCCGAGCATTTTCTTATTTTCAACAAGCAGCTAATCGTGGCAATCCTTATGCGCAAAGTGAATTAGCTTACATGTATGCATCAGGTGAAGGCACCACACAAAATTATCAATCTGCATTTGAGTGGTATCAAAAAGCAGCGAACCAAGGTTTAGCAAGTGCACAATTTACGTTAGGTCAAATGTATGCGCATGGGTTAGGCGTGCAAGTGGATAAAGCGCAAGCACATGCGTGGTATAAAAAAGCGGCGTCAAGTGGATTTGGTCCTGCGAAAAAAGCACTATAGATGTTGCACAGAAAACGGTTCGGCCAACATTTTTTACAAGATAAAAATGTTATCCAAAATATTGTTAATGCGATTGCTCCGCAAAAAAACGATGTGTTGGTTGAAATTGGTCCGGGCCGTGGTGCGTTAACTCTTCCTTTATTACAACATGTCAAAACACTTCACGCGATTGAACTCGATCGTGATTTAATTCCTATTTTAGAAAAACAATGTGAAGGGAAAGGAAATTTAATCGTTCATCAAGCAGATGCATTGGAATTTGATCTTGCAGAGTTAATTGAAAATAAAAAAATGTTACGCGTGTGTGGAAATCTTCCTTATAACATTTCAACGCCACTTATTTTTCATTTATTAGATTATGCAAAAAATATTTCTGATATGTGTTTTATGTTACAAAAAGAAGTGGTTGATCGATTGGCTGCAAAACCTGATACAGAACATTACGGACGACTCAGTGTGATGACGCAATATCATTGCAAAATTACGGCATTATTCGATGTTTCTCCGACAGCATTTTTTCCTCAACCGAATGTGATTTCCAGTATTGTGCGGTTTGTTCCGTATCAACCCTTACCGTTTGTTGCAAAAGACTATAAATTATTTGAAACGATTGTGAGAGAAGCGTTCAATCATCGACGCAAAACTATTCGCAATAGTTTAAAAAAAATAATTCGTGATGAAACATGGGCGCAAGTGAACATTGATCCGCTTTTAAGGCCCGAAACATTATCAGTAGAAGAATTTGTTAAATTGAGTAACGGAAGTGATGCATGACCACTTACGCCATCGGCGATGTTCAAGGTTGCTATGACGCACTCATGCGTTTGTTGGAACATATTCATTTTGATTCTTCAAAAGATACACTGTGGTTTACAGGTGATTTAGTGAATCGCGGGCCGCATTCATTAAAAGTATTGCGTTTTGTAAAACAATTGGGCCACAGACAAAAAATTGTTTTAGGCAATCATGATTTACATTTAATTGCGCTCGCATTTAATGCGCGTAAAAGTTTAAAAGAAGATACGTTATCAGCTATTTTAAAAGCATCTGATCGTGATGAGTTAATTATCTGGTTGCGTCATCAACCTTTATTGCATCATGAAGATGATTTTTTAATGGTGCACGCGGGATTATGCAATCAATGGAATTTAACGCAAGCAAAAAATTATGCGAAAGAAGTTGAAACACTTTTGCAAAGTGATTGTGTGAGTGAATTTTTAAAAAATATGTACGGTGATTTACCTGATCAATGGAATGAAAAATTAACCAGCTGGGACCGATTGCGTTGCATTACGAATTATTTTACACGCGCGCGTTTTTGTTATCCCGATGGACGATTGGAATTAAAAGAAAAAGGCACTCTTGATATTGTGAATCAGAAAAAATTAATTCCGTGGTTTCAATTAAAAAATTCATTCGGGAAAAATAGTAAAATTATTTTTGGACATTGGGCTGCGTTAGGGGGTGTTACTAATACGCCGAATATTTATGCGTTGGATACAGGATGTGTGTGGGGATATAAACTGACTGCAATGAGATTAGAGGATGGGGAACGATTCAGTGTTTCGGCATAGCGTGCTCATTGAGAAGGACGATGACCATTCTTCGTGCGAGATGTTGCTGCTGTTGTTGTTGTCGTTGTAGCTGTCGGTGTTGCTGCAGCGACAGAAGGCGACGGTGGCGGAGAAGGTTTTTTATAATTTGTTTTTCCTAATTCAATTAATTCTTTCAGTATACGATTTCCTTCGCCTGCTTGAGTCAGATTGATGCGTGGTAAGTGAGTTGTGGGTGTTGAAATAAGTGTTTTAACACCTAATAAAAAGTAATCGTAATCTTTAGGTTCTGCGACTGCTTTTTTATCTGTAGGAGATTCTTTCTGACCACTTGCTGTGGGTGATTTAGGAGTAGAAGCAGAAGTAGAAGAAAAAATTCCTGCTGCTTTAGCAATAATTTCTGTAGCGCTTTTTCCTGTTTTTTCGCTTTCTTTTTTTCTCTCGCCCTCTCTGTCAGCTAATATTTTACTGATCTTCTCGGCTACAATAGCGGTTATTTTTTTACATTCTTTTTCATCTTTATATGCATTGTCTTGCGCGAATTCATATATATCAATCAGTTCTTTTGCAATTTCAAAAGTAAAAGTATTTTTAGTTTTTGAGGAAAGAGTGTAACTTTTAGAGGTGAGGAGTTTTCCTGCGCCGCTAATGTTGTCTCTCCAGAACGCAATGTTTTCTGGGCTTTCTTCTTCAAAAACAGCTTTGAGTAATTGCAATATTAAAACATTTCTATTTTTTACCTGGTGTAGTTCAGTTGAAATAAAATCAGCGTTGGCATCAGCCGCTTTTGATATTTTTTTAAATGATTCTCTGCTTGCAATACTCACTTTGCTTCTTAAATCGCTTATTGTGGTATCGCAAAATGTTTTAATGGGATTAAATTTTGTGGGAAATTCTTTATGCTCGGGTGCTGACCATTTGTCCTGTGTGTCTGCGTCATGCGCGATTGATGTGAAATCGCGATTAATTTTTTCGATGGATCTTTGAATTTCAGCAGAATCCTTATTATTAAATATCGCTTTAAATTTTTTATCTATCCCAAAGAGTCGTGCTGCCACAGCTGCTCTCATTGTGGTAATTTTCTTTGATGCAAGCTCTAGTCGTAGAATTTCTTGATCATCTTTTATTTCTTTTTTAAGTTCTTTTTCTAAAGCAGTTCTTGTTTCGCGACAGAGTGTTTCATAGTTTGTGACTTCAGTTTCTAATGGAGTTGATTTTGTATCGACAGTTTGTTTTTCTAGTTCTGTTATTTTTGGAAGAATATCTTTTTTTAATTTTAAAAGACTTAAAATAGGATCAATCAATTGAACGCGGGGCGCTGTGATGGAGGTGGGAGCATCTGCGATTCTAGCAAGAAGAGTCGCAGTATATTTTTTACGTGTTTCTCTATCATCTAAAATAGTTTTCAAAATTTTAAGATCGGGAATGGGATTGGGATCTGATACTGTGGTTTGTATTTGATGAATTATTTTATACTCAGGGTCGTATGTTTGATTTATTTCGCGTTGTATTTTTTCCACAGGCGCTCTTTGGTTAGCTGAAGATGCGATGTGAGTCTGCGCTATTTTTTCAGCGGTTTTTAATTCTAACAAAGCTTTTTCAAATTCAGTCTCGTTATTTTTTAAATCCCATTTTGGATTTGTTAAAGTGGCGAATACGTTTGCTCGAAAAGCTTTAATGGCTTTGGTGTCGTTGTTTACAGCGGTAGCCATTGCTGATAGTTCTTTAAAACTTGCTTTAAGATATTGATCTATGTCAGCGATAACTTTTTTATTCGGACGTGAATCTGTTTCTCCATTTAAAGCAATCGCTATTCTCATTGCATTCTGTTGTTTTTCTATTAATTCTGTTTTTTGTTTTTCTAAGAGGATTTTTACTTCTGCTCTTGATGCATTTGCTTGCTGGATCAATATATTTTTTTGATCTAACAAAGCATCATATTCGTATCGCTGGACAAGAGCAGGTTCTTCGCGAAGAGAGTTTATTATTTTTTGTTTTTCTTCTATTGCTTGAGCAAAAATATCTCTTGCTTTATCAAGATCACTAAAATCTGCTTTATTTATTTTTCCAATAAAAGAATCCCATACTTTTTTTATTTCGCCAGGGCCTTGTGTTTGAGTCGCTATTATTTGTTTTTGAAGTTCAGTAATGGTATTGAGATGGGGTGATAGAGCTTCTAATTGGGAAAGAGCCGCTTCTGCTTCTTTTAAAGGAGTATCTGTTGCTTTTTTAATTGCATTAAGTGCGGTGATTGTTGATGCCTCAGTGGAGGTAACAGGTGCTGTGAATTTTTTTGCTTCGCTTTCGAGTTGTTCCTTTTCTTTTTTGATAGCGATTAATCTTATGTTTAAGGCATAATTTTTTTCTGTCTCAGCTGAAATTCTTTCGGATTCTTTGCTATATTCTCCAGTCAGTGCTGCTATTCTTGTTTTATAGCCACGTAATTCTTCTGCTGTTTTTGCATCGATTGAGCCAGCATTTTCGATCGCTTCTACTTTTTTTTCTAAGACTTTTTTTTCTGGGGTAATTTGTTGTAGTCGATGAGTTAATTCTTTATTCCTTCTTTCAGGATTTAATGCTGAAATTTCTTTGAAGTCTTTTTCAAGCTCAGCCATTCTCTTTTGATGATTGTCTGATTTTTCTTTTTGATGGGCAGATACTTTTGATAAATAGTTTTCAATGTTTTTTGCTTCTTTTTCGAGGGGTTCTCTTTCTGCAATTATTTTTTTAAATCGTTCAGTTAATGCTGAAATTTTTTCTTGATTCACCATAATAGCTTTAGCATCAGTTGCGTCTTTAATTGACGTGAGAATGTTTTTTGCTTCACCATTAAGCGCATTAATTCCATGTTGATGTGCTTCCCATTTTTTACACTCTGATCCAATCAGATGAGAAACAGATTGAGCGAAGGCTTTTTCTCTTTCTTTGATGTTTGTGCGAAGTGCTGCAGCTCGCCGGGTGAGTGTGTCCATGTCTTTTTCGCAAGCCGATCTTATTTTAGTAATCGCTTCTTCTATTACATCAGTAGTTTCGTGATAAATTCTTTTGACATTGTCGGGAGCAGCTTGCGTATCCTGAAAGTTAACGAAACTTTCATGCATGACAAGAGTGCGATGACCGCCAATCGCACTTTCATTTTTTAATTCAAATAATTCTGTTCCTTTAAATTTTTCTATGGTTTCGTCTGCTATTTCGTTTTGAACAATGGTTAGATTCTTTATTAATATTTTATTTGCTTGGGACTCACCTACAAAATCGGTGAATTGCGCTAATAAATTTTTCAATTCTTTTGTGAGGGCTTGAAATTTTTCTGTCGTTGAATTTTTTAATTTTGATAGGGGCGATTCTTTTTCTAGTTTATCGAGATATTCTTCCAATTGTTTTGCTGAGAGCTCTCCCATAGGTGCTGTTGATGGTGTGGGTTGTTCTTTCAATAATTCTTCTAATGATTTTAATTGTTTAAACGCATCATGTTTGACGACAATTTCTTTTTCATCAAATGCAGCATATCCACGAAATTTTTCATTAAAGTTTTTTATCACAGAGGGGGTGATTTTTTTTTCAGACGTTTGGTCAACGAGATAATATAAATATTCAGTAGCAGAGGCTATAAATGCCCATTGCAACCATTCTATGAATTTTTGTTTACTAAAACGTGAAGCAACTGAGATATATTTTGTGAAAGCTGCCGCTTGGTTTTCTCGCTGAACATTCAGTTTTGCTAAAGTCGTTTGCTTAACTCTATCGAAATCAGCTTCAATTTCTTTTTTGTCGTGTTCTATTTCTTTTAGTTTAGCCGTTAAATGGGGAATAGTTAATCTTTCTGCTTGTGCGGCGTGCATGTTATACAAAAGCTCAGAAAAAATATTTTCATCAATTTTGTGTTTATCGATTGTGTGAAGAAGTTGGTTGATTCCAAGTTTTTGCTCTTCTCCAGGAAGGGACTCAGTTGCTCTGGCAACAGGTTGTATTCCGGAAACGAGTGTTCTTTCATAGATGGGTTTAGCAGGGATTGCTCTTGGTTTCATAATGTTAGCACTCCTCGACGAGGCTCTTATGTATAGTATGTATAGTAATAGTATATCGTTAAAATTATAAGCTAAAAAGCGAGAAAGTCCAAATTTTAAGCAGGGTTTTTGTCATGCCAGCCGAGCGTTTTTTGCGAGAGGTGGCATCCAGTGGCTTTTTTAAAAGTCACTGGATGCCAGCTAAAAGCACGCTGGCATGACACATCAATTTTTACCCAGCACTAAAAAACTATAAGAATAGGCGTTTTTTTCATCTGCAGGATAATCAACACGCGAAATTTCATTCCATTCTTTAAAATCAATTTCAGGAAAAAAAGCATCTCCTTCAAATGTGTGATGCACTAAAGTCAAATACAAACGCTTGACGTGAGGTAAGAGTTGATTAAATAATTCCGCTCCGCCGATTAAAAAAAATTCTTCATCATTATTCTGCGACATTGCAATCACATCATCGATTGAATAAATGATTTCACAAGCGGTTGCTTTGAAATTTTTATCGCGCGTCACAATCATATTTTTTCGATGAGGAAGCGGACGACCAATCGACTCAAAAGTTTTTCGTCCCATGATGATTGTTTTATTCAGCGTGACTTGTTTGAAATAATTTAAATCAGCTGGTAAATGCCACGGTAATTTGTTGTGATTTCCTATCACATTATTTTGATCTATTGCGACAATGGCAGATAACATACACACCTCATTCGATGCATAAACATAGCATATTTTATTTTTTAGCGTTACCATCGTTTTTATTTTTTTAAGAAGAAACATTATGACAACATTACCAACGTATGCACAGGTTGCTAAAGCATTAGCAACGAATCCTTCACAATTTGATCCTGCCGAAGTGCACGGACTCATGTGTGGTTTAATTTGTACGACGGGAGCACAAAACTTTAATTGGAAAGCGCAACTATTAGGATCTAAACCTAATCCAAAAAGTTTAGAAATATTAGAACAACTTTATGAAGCGACATCCCTTCAATTAGCTGAATTTTCCTTAGGATTAAAATTAATTTTACCTGAAGATAAAACCGATATTGGCAAACGCACCGAATCACTCGGTTTATTTTGTCAGGGATTTTTAATTGGATTAGGACAAAGCACGTATTTGAAAGAACGCCCACTGTGTGATGAATCAAAAGGTGCATTAAGAGATATTACTGAAATTTCGCGCGTAGATTACACCGATATGCAACACAATGAAACAGAAGAAGTCGCGTATGTAGAATTATCAGAATATGTTCGACTCGGTGTGATTATGCTTTATCATGATTTAAAACAGAAAACAGTTTCGAATGCAGGCATTAAAAATCATTTACACTAATATGCTCGTCATCCCGAGACATGTTTTTTATGTCGAGGGATCTCCATGGAGATCCTTCGGCAAAAAGCATGCCTCAGGATGACAATATAAGGACAAGCTATGGAATTTGCAAAACGCCGCAAAGAACTCATGCGTAAAATAGATGAAAAAGGTATTTTTATTTTACCCGCCGCACCGTCTGTCATTCGTAACGGAGATTATCCTTATCCTTATCGTCAAAACAGTGATTTTTATTATTTAACAGGATTTGAAGAACCTGAATCTGTTTTATTTTTAATTCCCAAAAGAAAAGAAGGTGAATTTGTTTTATTAAATCGTCCGCGTGATCCTGATATGGAGAAATGGGATGGCGCACGCGCAGGACAAAAGGGTGCGTGTGAAAAATTTGGCGCAGATGAATCTTTTTCTATTCATGAATTGGAAAGTAAATTACCGGGTTTTTTAGCGGGGCGCACCACATTATATTATTCACTCGGAATCAATCGCGCGTTTGATAAAATCATGATTGACGCAATGAATAAAATTCGCGGAAGAATTCGAAGCGGCATTCAACCACCACTTTCTATTGTGGATGTTGCAGATACGTTGCATGAAATGCGTTTAATAAAAAGTGAAACTGAAATTGAATGCATGCGCAAAGCCGCAGCTATTTCTGCAAGCGCGCACGTGCGTGCGATGAAATTTTGCAAACCGGGAAAATATGAATATCAACTTGAAGCAGAATTGTTACATGAATTTCAAATGAAAGGCGCGCGATCGGTTGCGTACTCTTCGATTGTAGGCGCAGGGAAAAATAGCTGTATTTTGCATTATCAGCAAAATAATCAAGTCATCCAAAAGAAAGATATTGTATTGATTGATGCAGGTTGTGAATATGATTATTACGCATCTGATATTACGCGCACATTTCCTGCGAGTGGAAAGTTTTCTGCTGAACAAAAAGCTATTTATGAAATTGTATTAGCGGCGCAATTAGCAGCAATCAAAACAGTTCATCCCGGCGCATTATTTTCTGATGCACAAAAAGAAATTGTAAAAATCATTACGCAAGGATTAGTCGATTTAAAAATCTTAAAAGGCAATGTGAGTGAATTAATCGAAAAAGAAGCGTATTTTCCCTTTTATATGCATAAATCAGGACATTGGTTAGGGTTGGATGTGCATGATGTGGGACGTTATAAGATTAATGAAAAATGGCGCGCATTAGAATCGGGCATGACGTTGACGATTGAACCGGGAATTTATATTTCTTCTGATATTCCGAATGTCGATTCACGTTGGCATGATATCGGCGTGCGGATTGAAGATGATATTCTCGTGACACAAAAAGGATGTGAAGTATTAAGCGCGGATGTTCCTAAAGAAATTTCTGACATTGAAACAGTAATGAAATAATTATGTCTTACGATCTTGTTATTGTGGGTGGGGGAATGGTCGGTGCAAGTCTTGCGATTGCATTGTCTTCTTCATCACGTATTGCATTAATTGATGCAGGAATTCAAAGTGAAGACGCACGTTTAATTGCACTGAATCATCGCAGCTATTCTTTTTTTGAAAAGTTAGGTGTGTGGTCGAAATTAATTTCACACGCAGCGCCAATTGAAGAGGTGCATGTTTCTTTTCGAAAGCATTTTGGTATCACGCGATTACGTGCGGATCAAATGAATTTATCTGCATTAGGTTATGTGGTTCCTGCAAAATATATTAATCACGCACTCAATGAAAAATTAAATTCGTGTGATGTGACTGTCATAAAGCCTGCGAAATTAAAAAATATTATTCAGCAAGAAAAAAATATTTTATTGGAAATAGAAAATCATGCGGATATTTCGACAAAATATTTAATCGGTGCAGATGGAACGCATTCCACTGTGCGAGAATTAATGAAGTTTAAAACAGATGTGTTGGATTATCATCAAAGTGCGTTAGTGACAGTTACAGAGTTATCGCGAAGTCATTATTCAGTTGCGTATGAACGTTTTCATGAGCACGGTGCTATTGCGATGTTGCCGCTGAAAGAAAATCGTGTTGCAACGATTTGGTCTGATACTGCGGAAAATATTTCCGTGTTAAAGGCATTATCAGATGAAGAATTTCTTATTCAATTACAAAAAAGTTTTGGGTATCGATTGGGAAAATTACAAAAAATAAATCAGCGGTTTGTTTTTCCGTTGAAAAAATATTATGTCGAAAATCCCTTTAAAGATAATGTATTGTTGATTGGAAACGCTGCGCATACGTTGCATCCGATTGCTGCGCAAGGATTAAATCTAGCATTGCAAGAAATTGATGTATTGATGCAGTGCTATCCTGATTTTGAAAAATTTATTTCTGAAATGAAAAATAAAATTGAGCGGGCAATGAATTTGTCGCATCGGTTAACAGAAATTTTTGCGATGGATTTTTTTGGGATGAGTTTGGCGAGATCGTTGATGATGTTGGGGTTGGATGTTTCGGGGAAGGCGAAGGAATATTTTTTTAGAGAAGTTGTATAATAATTTTATGAAATTATTTTTGATTTTATAAAAAAATAAATTCCCGCGAGGCCGAAGGCCTAAAAGCTTTACTAGCCTAGGCTTAGCGCGCTTTTTGCGCGTAAGCCTAGGTACAAATGATGTTAACGTTTGGAGCCCTGAAAGGGCGAAACAAAAAATAAAAATTTAGTTACGCGCTTTCAGCGCTTCATTTATTTTTATGTTTCATTTTCCCTAGGGTTGCGGGCGCAAAGAGCGCGCCCTTAACCCTAGGCTAATAAAGCTTTCAGACCTTCGGTCTGCAGATTGCAAAAATATTTTAATAAGGAGATTTCTATTAATACACCAGCCATCAAAAAAAATATTCTCATCGCCTGGTGTTTTTACGACTGGGCGAGCGTTGCATTTTCCACCATCATTACCACATTTATTTTCGCAACGTATTTTACGAAGAAAATTGCAATCAATCCGATTGTAGGAACGTATCAATGGGCAAATGCAGCTGCGATTGCAGGAATTATTATTGCTATCGCGAGCCCACTCTTTGGTGCAATCGCCGATCACGGCGGAAGAATTAAACGATGGTTAGCTGTATTTTTATCATTGTGCATTTTAAGTAGTGCATTACTTTGGTTTGCGTTACCGCAGCAAAATTATATTTTTTTCACACTCGGATGTTTTATCGCAGGAACAATCGGATTAGAAGTGGCCTCTGTTTTTTATAATTCATTTTTACCGCATATTGCACCTAAAAAATATATTGGACGCATTTCCGGTTGGGGTTGGGGATTGGGTTACGTCGGTGGAATTATTGCGCTTTCAATTGCATTATTTGGATTTGTGCAAAATGCACCCTCTTGGTTGAATGCAGACACGTCAGAAAACATACGTATTTGTGGGCCTTTTACAGCTGCGTGGTTATTTATTTTTTCGTTACCGTTATTTTTAATAGTGCCTGATACTGCTGCAACAGGATTAACTTTACGACAAGCGATTCAAAAAGGAATGTCTGAAATTATTCGCACACTGCGATCATTGCCCACACAAAAAAATATTTTTATTTATTTAATTGCGCATATGATTTATGTCGATGGATTGAATACGCTATTTGCATTTGGTGGAATTTATGCAGCAGGTACATTTGGAATGGATTTATCACGCGTGATTTTATTTGGAATTACAATGAATATTTCTGCAGGTATCGGTGCGATAGCATTATCGTGGGTGGATGATTATTTAGGTTCGAAGAAAACTATTCTCATTTCTTTATTTTTTATGACGGTGATTAGCATTCCTATTTTATTTGTAAAACAAGCAAGTACATTTTGGATATTTGCATTGCTGTTGTGTTTATTTGTGGGGCCTGTGCAAGCAGCGAGTCGATCATTGCTTGCGCGATTAGTGCCGATTGAAAAAACAACTGAAATGTTTGGACTTTACGCATTTTCAGGACGTGCGACTTCATTTATTGGCCCTTGGCTTTTAGGATTTGTGACTTTATATTTCCAAAGTCAACGTGCGGGCATTGCAACCATTCTACTATTTTTTATTCTAGGTGGGTTGTTGCTTTCTTTCGTCCGAGATAAACTGAGTCCTTAAAATTTCTGAAAAGGTATTTCACGATGAGTAATCTTACCGCTGTGAGTGATGATAGTTTTGAGATGGATGTGATTGAATCGTCTGTTCCTGTGTTAGTGGATTTTTGGGCGCCATGGTGTGGTCCTTGTAAAGCAATTGCGCCTGTATTAGAAGAATTATCTGCTCAGTATGGGAATAAATTAAAAATCGTCAAAATGGATGTTGATCAAAATCCTGCAACGCCGCCTAAGTTTGGCGTGCGTGGAATTCCAACACTTGTTCTTTTTAAAAATGGACAAGTGCAAGCCACACAAGTTGGATTAATTTCTAAAAATGAATTAGTTGGATTTGTTGATACGCATTTATAAATTTATTTTTTTGCGCTAGCTGTAGATTGAGGTGCGGGTGGTTTTAATTCATCGTAAACATTTTCTAAAAATGTTCGAAAACTTGGATGTGCCGCACTTTTTTCTTCTGTCAGTGTATCGATTGCGTTGCTGATACATGCACACAGATTTGCTTTAATTTGTTCAGGGAATGCATCGGATTCATCAGCGATATCTTTCAAATCTTTTTTTAATTTCCTTAAAACGCTAACCAAATGATTGCTCATTTTAGAGTTGGCTGATTCGGATTCTTGCAAAAGTGTTTCAACTTTTTCTTGCACGCGTTGCAGCGGGGTTTTTTCAGGTGGTTTATTATCTTTATCATCAGCTAATAAAGATAACGTCACATGAGGGGAAACTTGTTTATGTAATAATTTAATTTGCTGCATTGCGTTATCAAATAAAATTTCATTTTCAAAAATTTTCAAAAATTCCGCAGGATTTTTTTGTGCAACGATTAAAATCATGTCATATCGCCCCGCCTCTTCTCGCGCAAAATCAAAATAAAGTGCATCGCACACAAAATTGACTATTTTTAAATCCATTTTTTCTTTAAGAATTTTTCTGACATGATTTATTTTCGGCATGAAGCGCATGTTGTCAATGAGGGTTTGAAAAGAGGATAAATCTAGCGTTTTTTGTTCTTTAAAATGACGGGTCATTTCGACGAGATCTGGAAGATAATCACAGTATCTTTTCATTAAATGAAAATTTTTATGATCCTCGAGGGCATTTTTGTCTGCTGTTGTATTTTGTAAAAAGCGTTTCAATTTTTTTTCAGTCCTAGAATCTTGATACCCATATTTTTGTTGTCTATTTTCTTCTTCTTGAATGAGGTCTGATATTTTTGCTCTTAAATTTAAAAAAGGAATGGGACCTGTTTTATCTATTTTTGTTTTTAACGAGAGAAGGTCTGCCAATAATTTTTCTTCGTGTGAAAAAGAAAGTGATTTACGATCACGAGAGAAAAAAAGTTTGCGAACAGGAGCTATCCTGTTTATGAGCGTATTGATTTTTCCGAGGAATATCATTTGAAGATCGGTGATGTTAGTTGCATTTAAATCTAAAGACAATGCACAGGCTTGGAATAATTTTGTTTGAGGTTTTGATAATGTTATTTGTTTGGTGTCTGGAATGACTTCTCCTGGTGATATGGCAGAGTGGTATGGAAGAAAGCTAAAAGTAGAGCGAGGGATGACATTGGATGTGAGAAGCGGACATATCAGTGAAACATCGTCTCCTTTTATTTCCATTGTTCCATCTGATTTATTTTCTGCTGACATAAAATGTTGATACTCTTTTGGAACAAGCCAATTAAAATAAGTTGCGGGTGATAATAATGGAATTGATTTGTCATCTGGGAAAACAGTTCTTCCTAAATACGCTTCAATAATAGAAAAAGGGCCTCCTTTTCGAGCGCCTATAAAACTTGTTATTGCAATCAATGTTGCTCGAATAAAGTCTTCAGTTGGTTTCATGTCGCGTTTTTTTATATTTAAATTTTGTAATGCATCAACTATTTTTCTATCGGGGCCAAAAGTAAAATTGTTGTGAAATACAATGGTTGTGATCGAATCGTTTCGTTCGAGTATAGCTACTCCTAACGAAGCGAAATCATCCGCGTGGAGTGTTGTCAGTTGGCTTGATTCAAATGCTTTCGCTAATTGAATTTGACCTAATTCTTCTTGAGGAAGATCTCTGCAATGTGAAAGATCTAATGTTCGGATGGCTGTTTGATTTAAAACGATTAATAACGATTTAAAAAATTCTAATCGATATTCTTTTGTAGAAATTCCTAAAAATGTTAACGTTCTGTTTTCAGCTAACCCTTCCAAAAAAGTTTTGCCATAACTTGGTTATCAGGAAAATTAACTAAGGTTAATTTTTGAAGCGTGGGATGACGTGTGAGACATAAACAAAGTTCAAGAGCTTGGCTGTTTTTAAATTGAAATTTATTTTTTACTATTTCAAGATTACATGAGAATTCAACGAGTGTTGTATTACTGCTAAGACTATTTAACATCAAATTAAGAAGGTATGGCCCGAGTTCGTGTGTCGGTGAATCAGTTTGCCACTGTCGGTAAGCGATGCTGTAAAAATCGTCTATATCAAGAAGATCAACTGTAGCAGCTGATAAATATTCGCGAACAGTAGCCGGTTTTTTAGCGGTTTCTTTAGAATCTTTTAGATTACGACTGTCCACTGGATTTTCCTCGTTTAGGATATTATTTTATTATTATAGCTTATTTTAGCATGACGAATGGGGCGGGGTTTTAGCACTCTGAAGACACTAGCAATTTAAAAATTTTAATGCTACCTTAGCAAAACAAAGATAACAGCAACGCAACCATCGGTTTTTTCGTAACTGTTTAAAATCCAAACCCAAGGTTTAAAAAATGTTTAACAATTTTAATTTTAAGGCTTAATTTAACTATGAATTTAACTGAACTCAAGCAAAAAAGTGCAGCGGAGTTAATCGCGCTCTCCGAAGAATACGCACTTGAAAACATGGCGCGTTCACGCAAACAAGATATTATTTTCGCCATTTTAAAAGCACACGCAAAACGCGGTGAAGATATTTACGGCGATGGTGTGTTAGAAATTTTACAAGATGGATTTGGATTTTTACGTTCAGCAGAAGGTTCTTATTTAGCAGGGCCCGATGATATTTATGTTTCACCGAGTCAAATTCGACGATTTAATTTACGTACCGGCGATACGATTTCTGGGAAAATTCGTCCTCCTAAAGAAGGCGAACGTTATTTTGCTTTATTAAAAGTCGATGAAATTAATTTTGAACCGCCTGAAAATACCAAAAGCAAAGTTTTATTTGAAAATCTTACGCCTTTATTTGCAAATCAACGTTTGAAAATGGAATGTGGTAATGGAAGCACAGAAGATATTACTGCACGCATGATTGATTTAGTTTCACCGATTGGAAAAGGCCAACGTGGGTTAATTGTTTCACCTCCGAAAGCAGGTAAAACAATGATGCTGCAAAATATTGCGCATTCTATTTCACAAAATCATCCTGAATGTTATTTGATTGTGTTATTGATTGATGAACGTCCTGAAGAAGTGACTGAAATGACGCGTTCTGTGAAAGGTGAAGTCATTGCGAGTACGTTTGATGAACCTGCGAATCGACATGTTCAAGTCGCTGAAATGGTCATTGAAAAAGCAAAACGATTAGTCGAACACAAACGCGATGTCGTTATTTTATTAGATTCGATTACACGGTTAGGTCGTGCGTATAACACCGTTGTTCCTGCGTCAGGAAAAGTATTAACGGGTGGTGTGGATGCAAATGCATTGCAACGTCCTAAGCGTTTCTTTGGTGCTGCGAGAAACATTGAAGAAGGCGGTAGCTTAACCATTATTGCAACAGCGCTTGTTGAAACCGGTTCTAAAATGGATGATGTGATTTACGAAGAATTCAAAGGAACAGGTAACATGGAAGTTCACTTGGGTCGTATGATTGCTGAGCGTCGAATTTATCCCGCAATTAATATTAATAAATCAGGCACACGTCGCGAAGAATTATTAACCACGCCTGATGCAATTCAAAAAATTTGGATCTTACGAAAATTATTACAGCCGATGGATGAATTAGGTTCAATTGAATTTTTATTAGATCGTTTGAAAGCAACGAAAACAAATGAAGATTTTTTTGATTCGATGAAGCGATGAATTATTGGTTATTCAAATCCGAACCCGATACTTTCAGCATCGATGATTTAGCTGCACGTCCTCGTCAAACAGAACCTTGGGAAGGTGTGCGAAATTATCAAGCGCGTAATATGTTGCGTGATGAAATTCAAAAAGGGGATCGCGCTTTTTTTTATCATTCAAGTTGTGCAGAACCGGGTATTGTAGGCATCGTTGAAATTGTTAAATCAGGTTATCCCGATATTTCTGCATTAGATAAGAAATCTATTTATTTTGACGCTAAAAGTACATCAGAAAATCCACGCTGGTATTGTGTCGATGTGAAATTAATTAAAAAATTTTCTCATTCTGTTTTATTGGAAGAAATTAAAAAACATTCTGTGTTAAAAAAAATGTTAATTGCGCGAAAAGGAAATCGGCTTTCGATTACGCCAGTTACAAAAGAAGAATGGGATATTATTTGTCATGCTAGCTAAAAGCACGCTGGCATGACATAAAAAAATATTCAGACGAAAAAAAAGGACGGTAGTTTTAAGGTACCGTCCTTACTCTATCTCAGGTCAGGCAATCCATGCCGAAAATATCTATCCCTGAACACACAAAACGAGGAGTGGTTGCACAAATCCTTTTTTGCAGAAAGTAGTCGATCCGTGACTACGAGGAGCAGTCTACTCAAGAATTTTTTGGTTTACTATGCTGAAAAAAACCTTCAATGATGAAGTCTTCATCGCCTTGAAACCCGCGCTGGGTCTAATCTTTTAAAATATCAATATGTTAAAAATACAATATCTAAAACCTCGGTGTTATTCCCACTGACGGCAGTATACATTTCTACTTTTTCGTGTCGTTGATGTCTTACACTGTGCAACGTTAAAGGCCCTCATCGCTAACCCTTCTCCCCTCGCGAAAAGCGCTCCGGGAGAAGGGAACAAAATCACCTTTTCGCTCAGGTCTTTAATATTGCACGGCTTTTTTCTTGCAACTTCTGCCCCACAAGCGATAATACCGCCTCGCAAATAATTGATGGATTGCTATGAAACAGCATATTGCAGAATTGATTCGCACCGCGTTGAATGAGCTCAATACTAAACAACAGTGGAACATAACAGAAATCCCCACCATTCAAGTTGATCTAACGAAAGATAAACAACATGGTGATTTCGCCTGTAACATTGCTTTAATTCTCGCGAAATCGTTACAACGCAAACCAAGAGACATTGCTGAAAATATTATTGCAGCACTTCCTTCTTCATCACGCATTACAAAAATAGAAATTGCAGGCCCAGGATTTATTAATTTTTTTGTCTCATCCACCGCATTGCATGCAATGATTTCTGATATTTTATCCGCTGCTGAGCAGTACGGAAAAAAAGAAATTGGAAAAGGAAAAAAAGTATTAGTGGAATTTGTTTCGTCTAATCCAACAGGTCCTTTACATGTGGGACACGGTCGTCACGCTGCCTATGGTGCAGTCGTTGCAAATTTATTGGAAACAGTTGGGTATCACGTACATCGTGAATATTACATTAATGATGCAGGACGTCAGATGGATATTCTCGCTGTCAGCACATGGATGCGTTATTTATCTTTGTGCGGAGAAAAAATTTCTTTTCCTGCAAATGGGTATCAAGGTGAATATATCATTGATACTGCTAAAGCATTACAAACGCAATTCAAAAATAAATTTCAATTTTCATCGGAAAAAACCCTCTCAAATCTACCTCTTGATGAACCACAGGGGGGTGATAAAGAAATTTATATCGATGCA
>JABDDA010000013.1 GCA_013287845.1 Gammaproteobacteria bacterium | reverse complement strand
CCATAATATTCTTGTTGAATCAAATATTCAGGCATGCCTGCTCTTCTGTCTTCATCAACATCTTCATCTGTAATGTAAGGATTACCATTTTCATCAACAAGTGTATTAATACTTTCTGATCTGCAAAACCAAAGTGGATCATTTTTATTATTTTCTAGCATGTGATAAAAATGATTCATTCCATCAAATGTTGATTGAGCTATTAACCATCCACCATTTTGTCTTAAAGCGGGAAGCATAGAATGAAATACACGCGGATCAGAAAATGCAAGTTCTGAAAAAACCATACCAAGAGGATTAGTTCCTTTTAATTTGTCCGGATCAATATCACAACCGACTATCCAAATAATAGAACCATTAACAAGTTCAATTGTTAATTCAATATTATTTTTTTTCTTAATAAGAAAATCAGGAATCATATCTAAAAACTTAATGCTCACACCATTAATTAATGGTGCGCCCTCCCATAATATTTTTTTTGCGCGGACATTTGTGGGATACGTCATGATGTACATACCCGAATTAACAATTGCTGCTTGTACAATGCTATTCCAAGTGAAAACTTCTTTTCCTGATCGCCTAGGCCATTGCAAAATAAAGCGCTTTGATTCCCCTCCAAATAAAGATTTTTGAACCTCTATTTGATATGGGCGTAGCGGTATAACAGGAATCTTTATTTTTTCTTTTCCAGCCAATTCAATAAAAAGGTTAAAGTTTTCATCGTGATAAGTTGTATATCTTGATGATTTATAATGAGAAATTTTTTCTTCTAACTCGCTCATCTTTTGTGCGACCTTTGCCAAGCTTCCCATTAAAATGTTCTCCGTAGAACATCAAGTTCCCATGTGAGCGATATTAAAATAAGTTTCCTGAGGAAGTCCTCGAATAGTATTTGGTGTGCTTGCTCCTTGATCCACGCGCAAATCCACGATATCTCCAGCATTTAAAGGAATTATTGTGCATGAGCCTAATCCTATATCTGGGCTACCTGTTGAAGAATAATTCCCATCAATTAAAGATGCTTCTAAAACATTATTTACATAAACTTCTGCTGACCATGTTGTTTGTGGATCTCCATGCGTTACTAAAATATGAGAAGTTATTAAATAATATCCTGTAAGACCGACAGTAAAACTATTTGAGCCATTTACAATTGAATAAGGATCATAATTTACAGTATCAAATAAAATTTTTGTTATTGTGCTAGAAGCAGGAAATGTTTGATTATTTGATAATGAAAGACTTGCACCATAAAATCTTTTATTAATTTGTGAAAGAGGATTCACTAATAAAAAATTACTTCCATCATAAGAAATTAATTCTGATACGCCAGCAGAAAGAATGTCACCTGGGAATGGCGTTCTTTGAACACCGCTTAATAATGGTCTTACATAAATGTTAATTGGACTTCCACCATTAATAGTAATTGTTGAAGCACCAGTATTATCATGCGCAGGTTTTACATAAATATGTGTTCCAGCAGTTAATGTTGTAAATGCAGGAATAGTAACATCCATTGCATTTGCTGATCCTGTATCGGTATAAATTTTTGATGAAATAAATTTTGTATTTAAATAATTTGCAATATATGTTTGAAGATTATTTAAAAATGCATCAACAGTTGTTGGTGTAGCATTTACAGTATCGTAATAACCAAGCAATGTTGTTCCGCTTGTTCCAGGAGAATTATTAGCAAGCTCAGAGCGTAACGTGCTGACGTCAGGATTTTCTTCAAGTGTGGCTGCAACAACACCTCCATTTAGTCCTATCCAAATTTGCTGATTTCCTAATGTTGGTAATTGTGTATTTTCTTCGTTTGTTACATCTGGCAATAACGCATTAATCACATAAGATAAAACTCTTTTTTCAATATAAGTTTTATTTTGTTGAATTAATAAAAGTAATCGCATAAGTGCATTATCTAAATTTGCGCCATTAAAATTTTGTGCATTTACAAATTGACTAGTAAGAGATGCTGAAACATTTCTATCTAATGTAACAGTTGCATTTAACGCAGGAATCTTACCAGATAAAAATGTGACATACCCACCCGTAATAGGATCAGAATTAAATGTAACAGTATAATCAACACCCCACACTTTTATGTCTGATTCTGGAATTGGAGTTTGTCCTGATGGTGTGACATATACATCTACATCGGGGCGAAGTGTTGCAGGATCAACAGTAACCCAAAAAGCAAAAGTATAATTTGTTGTTACACCATCTGCAGTGTATTGTTTAATCGTAGTTTGTTGCGGTAACGTTGTCATAATCAATGTCCTTATTGACCAATAATATAAGTTTGTCCCGGTTGCAAATGAGCTTCCTTGCCCATTGCTTTTTTAATAACAGGTGAAATACCTGGAAAGTTATCAATTGGTAAAATGTATTTTGCTGTATCTTCAAAATGTTTTCCAATCTTCTTTGGATCACCTGTTGATAATGATGCGGCAGTTGCCATTGCATTTCCAATTAAACGAGCTGATGGCGAACCTAATAAACTAAGTAACATATCTGAATTTTGATTTCTAGGATCAAGCATTCCAGAAAATAATGCTAAGCTTGGCGCTAATAAACTTACTAAAAATTTTTCTCTCTCAGGAACATTCATCAACTCAAAATCTGGCATTGATAAATTATTAGTTAAGTTATCTAAATAAACAGATAAAAATGCGAGCGGCAATGTTCCCATCAGCATCGATGTTGCCCATGTAATTTTTTGTGATGCAGTATCCGCTTCTTTAAATCCATTAATGAGAACACGATCAATATATGAAATTGTATACATTTTAAATTGACTGATTGTCCTTAAAAATTCCCCTTTTAATGTTCCCGGTGGTTCACCTTGAAAACACCAAGCTCTTTCAAATTCTGTTGGAGAGAGAACCGCATTTTCAGAAGCAACATCAAACATTGAATAAACTTTTCTATAAAGATCATTTTTATATTCATAAAGTGGCTTATCAGGATTTGTTTCATCTCTTAACTGTTTTAATTCTTGCTCTGTTAATTCTTCAACATTATCTGTTGTAAAAAGTAAATTTTTATTTTTTGTTTTCAAAACATTCCACTCTTTTTCATTCATGAATTTCAAAATCCATTTTTGTAAACTTGAATTTAATGAACCAAATTCTTTTGATGAATTTTCATAAAGATGTTTAGACATCAAATGCATTATGCCAACTTTATTTCCTCGATCAAATGCTTCTAATCCAATTGTTTTAAAATAACGAGTGGAAGCTTTATTCATCACTTCACCCATATTATTTGCATCTGACCATCTACCCATATATCCCAAATGACTGTCCACCATGGTCTTAAATAATTTTGCTATATATTTTCTTTCTTCTGTTGGATAGCGATCAAAAATATGTTTTAACTGATTTGTATAAGCACGAAAATAATTAACTCCCATTCGTTGCGCAAATGAAGCAATGTATCCAATATCTGAAATGGATTGCAAAGAAAGTTTTACTAATCGAGCCATTGAAGTTAACGCGCGAATATTTGCAAAGAATGTTGAAACTTTTGGTGATCGAGTAGTCTTATCTAATCCCAATACTGTTTTAAAATAATTATCTGTGTTTTGAAACCAGTAAGAATCTTTTGGTTTTACTTCTTCTTGTACTTTTCTTAAATCATTGTAAACGTTATAAGGTGAGTCACCGAATGTTTCTGCCATTCCTATTTTATTTCCAGAGCCTTGTATATCAGATCTCAATGCAGAAAATAAATTTCCTCGCCCATACACTTTATTATATTCAAGAAATGATCTCATATCTTTAAATTTAAAAAACATTCTTGATCGTCTTTGAACTGCCTCTCTATCATTTGCAACAACTGAACGAGTAAATATTTCGCTTTTCCCTGTTGTAATATTTTCATAAATATTATCTAAAATTTTATCGACTTTTGCTTCATTTATTTTTCCATCAAGGTCAGCAGCCTTTGTTCTACTAAATGTATTTTCGATATCAAGCCATCTTTTTATAAAATTTCTCCAAACGACTTTTGAATTTTCAGTTGAATATTTTTTATTGACACTTTCTTTCACTGAATTGATTAAGCTTTTTCCTCCACTGATTAATCGACCTGCATCATGTATTTGTCTAAACATTCTATCTTCTGATATTTCATCTATTCGCATTGCATTTGATAAAATAATTTCTGAATTTCTATAGTCGAAATATTCTCTTAATTTATCTGCTATTTTTTTTGCGATTGGATTAGATACTTTTTTTCCATCAAATGCATCAGCTATCAACTCATCATTTTTAGTTGATGAAAAAAATTCCATTTCATCAAAAGAAAAATCTTTAAACATAAATTGATCAATTTTACCAATTGCTGCATGTTGTGCTGATGCAATATTTTCAGCTTGATTCTTTCTTCTTCTAATTAAAACAGAGCGAAGGTCTGCTTTACCTGATTTTATTTTTTCAGCTTGTGTATTAAATTTTCTTGTATTATTTGCTTTAACAGAAGCGTCTTCAAATAATGACTGCATTTTTTCATTGTTTATATTCTTTATTGCTTCTTCAAAAGCTTTCATGTTATTAAGATCACCATACTCTCTCGCCTTTTTAAATACATCAGTGACGTAATCTTCTAAATCTTCTTTTGAGAAATGCTTCAGTGCTTCCAATGCGCCGTTTAAACATTCTTTACTTATTTTAGGCATTGCTTGCTCCTAGAACACATGATATTAAATTTTTGAATATACTCTCTGATGCCTTAAATTCTTTAAAACGCTCGGATGATTTTTCAAATTCATCTGTTAAACTTTCTGAATTTAATTCTTTTATTTTTTCTAGCTGCTCATTCAATAGTGTATCTGCATTTTCAGGAACTTCTTTTTGAATGGATTCCATTTCTAAAATATTTTTTATGTCTTCTTTTTTATAAATTTTTTCTTCAAGACGTGTTTTTACATATGTCATCACATCTTCTGGACGCGCAAATCGATTTGCATTCGATTCACTGACTTGAATAAGTTGTTCTGATAAATTTTTGAAAGATTCTTGCCGATGATAATCCCTTTCTAAATGCACTCGGTCAACCAATGTTTTTGCGTTGTTCCACATGTTAGATAAATCAAGCAACCGATGATATTGATTACTTCTTTCCCATCCCTCTTTTAAACCTTTTTCTGTTATAAGTTCTTCACGTAATGATTTTATTTCTTCTACAGGATGCAGAGGCTCTTTTAATTTTTTTTCAAGATCGCTTATTGTTTGATTTCGTTCTTTAATTTTTATTTCATATTTTTTGTCACCTGTTTCTTTTAACAGGCGTTTATAATTTTTTATTTTATCTTTCACTTGTTCAATTCTTCTTTCAAGGCTGATTCGTGATTTAATTCGATCGGGAATAGTCAATCCAAGTTGATTCATTCCTTTCACATTCAGGCCAAGTTTTCTAATGGATCTTAAAAGTTCCTCTTGAGAAAGAGGCATTGATCGAGACATTCTTTTTGTTAAATGTTCATCTAATATTTTGTTTGATTCTTCTAATTTTGAATTTTTAAATTTTAATTTCTCATTAATAAAATCAACATAACCACGAACCCCATCTAAATCAGCAGGTTTAGCTCTTAATTCATCTAATCGATTATGTACAACAAAATCAGAAAGCGCTGTTTTATAATTTTCTGGAACATCTGAAATTAGCTGATCACTCGCAGCTGCTTGCAAGTTTTTCATGTCTTCTTCTTTTAAGATATCAAATTGAACTTCATGTGATGCAATATTTCCGGGATGACCATTTTTAATTGCGATTTGCGTTGCTCTTTCTTGAAGTTCTTGCATCTTTTTTAAATCAGAGGGGTCTTTTAAGTGTTCTGCATATTCGGTATACCATTGATACTCTTCTGGAGTAATAACATTATTTTTTAATGCCTGATCAATTTTGCTTGATGTAATTTCGGAAGAATATTCTTCACCAATACTACGATTTACTTTTCCTTTTAACAATCCTAATGCAAAAGGGATTGATCCAATTGCAATACCATAAGCACCCATTTGACTTGATTCTTTCGCAACCCCACCCCAATTAATATGACCTGTATCAGTATTAAATTGATTATTTATTTCGAGTGGAACAGCGCCACCAAAAAATACTCCGTAATTTTTTAATGCACTTGATGTAATTCCTGCAGGTGTCAAAGGATGAGATAATATCTGGCCGAATGGTCTTCTCATGAAAGTGCTTACAATATTTGGTGCAATTTTTTCGGCTCCTGAAATAATCCCTCTTGCAATCATTCCGCCTGCGCTCGAGCTCATCCAAGTAATCGGATTTAATACAGTCCCAATCATATTTGCTAAATAAGAAGCACCTTTTTGCCCCCATCCCATCAATGGGTTTTGATTTTCTTGACCAATATAATCAACAAAACTTTTTATTGCTAAACTTTCAGGCTTCAAAGCATATTGCGCATCTAATGCTTCATTTACACCTAAAGAAGGCGCAGCAAAACCTGCTGCTAAATTATAAAATATAGAATGAGAAAGAGTTGGCGTCGTATTATTAATTAAAGAATTACTATAATACTCGTATTGAGATGAAAGATTGTTTCTTCGTGTTAACATTTTTCACCTCAATCTGGATAAAGATTTATTTTTAATTTATCTGTATAAACATTTTCATAAGGTTTTTCTGTCATTTTAATTTCTTCGTTCTTTCTTTTTCTTAATTCTTCTTGCGCATGGCTTACTAAATTCATTGTGAAAGGTGTTGTGAAATAAACTTTTCCATTTCCGTCTACAGCTTGAATGTCATTAGTAGGTGAAATAATCATAAAAAGTGGATTTCTACTGCGCGCTGATTCAAACGATGAAGGATCAACACCATTCTTTAAATATTTATAACCTTCTTCTGTTGCGTAATTTGCAAGAACATCTAATTCAGGTTTTGAAAGTGGAACAGGCAATTGATTTTCATTTACAATATAATTAGTTCCTGTTTGTTTTTTAAATGCGTTTGCATAAATTTGCGATGCTTGATCAACATAATCCTTCCAATAAGAAAGAGTTAAATCATTATTTTTCTGCGCAAGATATTGCGCATATTTATAAGTAGAACTAATCATTGATGATTGAAGCTGCTGACCAGATTCAAAATCATATTGTTTTGTAATAAAACTTAATTGATCTGAAAGATTATTTGCAATTCTATTATTTAAATTTTCTTTTTTAACATTATTTTTTTCAAAGTCTAGCGCATCAAACGTTCTACCTTCTTGGTTTGCTGCAATAAAATCCAGTTTATCTTGTTGTTTTATTTTATCACCAGTGTAACTTAATGCTTGAACCATAATACGCTGAGCTGGTTTTTCTAATCCATTCGCAACATAGGTTTGATTTTGTTTTGTATATTTATTCATTCCCACTAAAACAAGTGATGGATCTTGTCCCAATTTAAAACCATTTTGTACATTTATCATGTCTACTGATGGAATAGGTTGAATATATTCCTTTGGTATATGATGAGATTCACCGTAAGAAACTGCTTGATTAACCATTTCATTCTGATTATCTGAAAGCATTCTTAGTTTTTGTTTATCATCAATTGCTGTATTTTGTATTGCAGTATTGCGTGCAACAAAATTCTGCATGATCGAGCCACCCGCAGGTGTGCGCCCTATTACATTTAAATAATTTCCGTTTTTTAATTCACCAACATAATTTTTTAAATAATTTCTTTTTGATTGCTCTTTATAATCTAAAACTCTTCCACCCTCAGTCAATGACTCTAATGTTTTTTCAATCACAGGAAAAGGAACGCCTGCATTGATCATTCCATCTGCTTCCCGGACACCTTGCATTGCCATAATAGCTCTTTGTCTTTGAGCAGGTTTTAAGGAATCAAATACTTCAGGATTAGGCAAAACTTTATTACTAATATCTGCCATTACACCTTGAAAACTTTTATCATTTGAATGGTAATCAATCATCCATTGAGTGGATTGATCAATCGGTGCTTTTGTATTGTGATTTGAATTAGAACCCAATGGATTAGATGTAACAGTATGATAATCTTTTGCAGTTGCATTTTTATTTCCATAAAGATCGTAATGGTCTTGCGCAATTTCAACCATTTTATCCATGGATTTAAAACCACTTCCCGCCTGTTCAGGTGTAAGCGAACCTGTCATTACAAGCCCTTTAAGGGTTTGTTGCATTGCGCCGCGCAATTCTTCTGCCTTATCATGATCAGTTAAAAGTGCTTGTTTATAAGCATTTAATTGATCAGGCCAATTTGCATAATGTGTGTAGGCTGCTTCTAATTGAGATTGTTTTAAACTTGTTGCAGTTGCTTTTAAATCAACAGAATTTTGAGCAGAACTTGCATATGAATTAAGTTTTGTGCGATCACCTTCGTTAACGAAGGCTGCTTTCTTTATTAAATCAATTGCACTTTGTGTATCTTCAGCAATTTTATTTGCTTGATCAGGATGTTCTAGCAAACGCATTTCAGATGTTGTTTTAATTTGTTCTAAATTCGAAACAGAATTAATCAACATCGCACTACTTTTTTCTTCTTCTATTTCAACTGTTTTTTGCGCAGAAACAGTTGAAATACTTCCTAACACTTTTGCAATATCTTCATCACCTGATGATGTATCATTTATTTTTACAGGATTTAAAATAGGTTGAGATTCTTGAAATCGTGGAAAATCGGGCATTTTATCCTCCACTCATTCGAGGCATTTTTGAATATACACTAAAACCAGCAGTTGCTGTTTCTGCCACATCTCCAAACAAGGAAGCGTATAAAGAATTTTTAACGTTTTCTTTTTCAATTTCGATATTTTCTAATGCAAGATCACTTTCAATTTCATTATTTTTAATACTTTTTACACCTGTATTGATAGTGTCTCGTTGAATTGCATTAAAGCTGGGCGATGAAAATGCAGTCCCTGTTGTTGTCATATGTGCCTCTTGCGCAGAAAGCACTTTTTCCATGATATCGTAATTTGATAATGTTTTTTGAGTAGATTGCAGCTTAAGTTCTTTCGCTTGTAAATCAAGCGCGTGTGTTTTTGCTTGAGCTGCTTTTTCTTGATAATTTGCTTTTGCTACTTCTGAGCCAACAGTAACACCAGCCAAAACGATGGCTGCAGTTTCTAATCCCATGCGTGTATCTCCCTATATCACTGCAACGTCTACTTGATAACCTATACCGAGTATTTGTAAATCGAATGGCGATGATTGAGTAATCGTTAAAATTTCATTCATATCGCCAAAACGGTTCCATCCTGAAACCGCATCAATAATTGCCGTATCTGTTTGAGGCTGTAGAGGCAATCCATCTTGAATATCAGTAAAATTCTGATACGGAACTAGTGTACCATTAATTGAAAAGTCAATGGAATTGTAATAATCAACATAAATTTGAGTAATATTTTTATAAAAAGGTGCAGCCATACTACCTGCAAAAATATACATCGGCGTAATAATTACATTAAATAATAAGCCTACTGTGACTGTTCCTGAAACTCCACTTGGATTATCAACGGTAACTTGACCGCCTGATACAAGATATTCACCAAAATCTTGATTTTGATATACGACTTGCACTGTATAACCGTTTAAATCGTCAAGGCCAGTGATTGTGCCATCAGATGCCATACTCGCAGTGCGCGCTGCATCTATTTTTACTGAGTCCGTAAATTTCTCAAGAGCGAACCGACTTGAAGTCGAATAATATTTTAAAACATAAACCTCATTATTAATGGTTGTAATATCAATCAAATTAACATTCGATTGAAATATAATTGGAGTGAGCGCTGCTAATTTATATTCAAATGCAAATTGAAATGATGTGATCGTATTGTCAGTTTGATTTAAATAATAAACAAAATTATCTTGTGATGTATCTGATCCTCTCAATAACGCACGATTACTCGGATTTTTTACTAAATGAGAACTTGCAACGCTAATATTAGTCGAAGTGTATGTGAGTCCTATTCCATTAAAATGATAATTCGCTAAGGCCTTTCCTGTCTTTGTCATGTAATAAGAATCATTAATGTAAGTAATCGGTTTCATAGTGCGTGATGAACCAAAAGCAGATTGCTGACGAATAGAAAAACTTCCCGGTGTAAGCGCTGAATTTTGATCTTGAGGACATGCAAATTCAAAATTCTCTGTATAAATTTCCATTTGTTTTCCACCATTCAACCACAGAATAGCTCCACTATTCGTTTGTCCAATCGTATAAACAATCGCGTCAGTGTCTGCACCTGTTCCTACATCAAAATTAATGGGGGAATTGATGCGTGATCCGAAAATAGTGTTATTCAAAGATTTTGTGTATGCGAGCCATAATCTATTCTGATAAAACAACACCTTAGCAGGATATCCTAAAGTAGAACTCCAAGCAGGTTGTCTAACAGAATATTGTGAACCGGAAGTAGAATAACCCGTCGTTAAAAAAGGAACCTGAACAGTTGCAGTAAAAGTAACAGTACCACCACCACTTCCACTGTACGAAACAGCAGTAATAATTGCGTAGCCAATAGGATCAAGATCAGTCGCACCACCACCAATAATTTGGCCACCAATCCAATCATTTGTAAAACCCGGATCAGCGCCCACCCCAGTAAATTGAAAAGTTAAGACACTTCCAGTGACACTTAATGCAACAGTAAAATTATTGTAATTTATTTTATTGAAATCATAAGCAGGCAATGGATAAATGTTTAAATACTCAAAAGCAAAAACAGGAGGAGAACTACCACCGGGATAACTTGATATAAAAATTCTGCCTGGTTGATAGTTCGGATGAGTGAATACAACCGTATCATTATCTTGCGTGTAATCGAGAGCAGGTAAATCATTAGTAACATAAGGCGTCGTATTTAATGTTTGAATTTGAGTAACCGTATCCCCTACAACTGAAAAAATATTAAAAAATAAATTATTTGAAATTAATAAATAAAAATTTCCATCCTTATCTATAAATTCATACATTCGCGAATTTGTAATGCAATAATTCGAAAATGTTGTTCCAAAACCAACGGCAAGCATTCCTTTTCTTTTTTTAGCAAGTCCTGTTGTTCCTACTTCTGCATTTTGTAAACTTTGTGCAGCCGTCAAATATTCTTTAACATCTGTTCTTTTGTACGTTGTTTCGTCCACTTCGCCGGTGTTAAACATTGTCTGGCGTACCATTTCTGTTCCCATAATACGCCCTTCCTTATATGAATAACGTTCGATCAAAATCGTTATATGGAGTAGACATAACCGAGCGTTCCATATCGTTTTGACGAACTGCATCAGACAATTTAATGAAATATTCATTCGTTAAATATTTAGCAAGTGACATATTATTAGTGAGCGTAGGAGCAACTTTACTTGCTACATACAAAACCAGCATGCGTGAAAAAAGTGGAGTTAAAACAGAAAAATCAACTTGATTTGTAATGTAATAATACTGTATCGGATTTGTATTCGCTAACATCATCCCATCTACTATGGCATAAAAAGGCCATTGCGCACCTGCAGATGCCCATTTATAAAAACCTCCAAAATCCCCCGGTAAGGCATAACTAAAAACATAATCAGGAGAAAAATTAGTCGTAAGTGGAGTGCTATCACTTCGATAAACAATCGCAAAATTCCAGGCAGTCAACTGCAATAATTCAGGCATGAGCTCATCGATTTTTGCAGCGATAGTTTGTGCAGCAGGACTATCATTAATAGCAGTAATAGGTTGCCTACCAATTTCGGATAAAACTCGATTGACCAATTCCAATTGAGAAGGCATGAAAATTCCCTTTAAAAAGGGAGAAAAAATCTCCCTTTTCCATTTTGCTTAGGCTGTTACAATACTGTTCCATGTACCCGCAACCGCGCAGTAAAAAATTACTGTTTTGTTTGCAGCAATAGATAACTGTGTATTTGCTGATAATGCATTGATTGATTCGCCAGTTGCTGGGAAGCAATCCATTGCATTTGAGGCAGCTGCATTGATGACAACAACTTTTTGCCCGGCAGTAGAAACAGGTAATTTCACGCTATCAGCTGCGGTTGCAACTGTAGTAACGCGGTTAATTCCTTTTGCTAACTGCAGTGCAGAACCTTGCCCACCACCTGCATGCGCAGTTAATGCGTTTGCAGCAGAATCATAGAAATAACCTGATACAGTCACACCAGTGAATGTAGGACTATTTCCTGTTCCCAATCCTAAATTTGTCGCAGCCGCAGATGCACTAGCAACATCATTTAAGTTATTTGCAGCGAGTAATGCTCCGCCAACTGCATTTGGATAAGTGATGAGTGATCCACCGCTTGTTGATGTAACCGTATAAACGTTTTGAGATGGCGTTCCATCCATATCAATGTTTATAAAAATCACGTCTTTTGGTTTAAATATTCCACTTGTTACATAACTTGATACCGCACCCGCTGTTAAAAGCACAGATGATGTTTGATCAGAAGTAGCAATGAAAATATTAGGCGCTGTTCCGTTAAAACCTTCACTAACTAGACCTAGAGTGTCAAAAACTGCTTGAGTAGTCATATTAAAATCCTCCTTGATAATTAATTGTTCGCATACGGATTTTGAACAGTAATCAAAGCAATACCGTTTGATTGGACTACTTTGGCGCCGGATGTGAGTACAGTGAGCAATTCCCAACGATCATTTTGGGGAACCCATGTAATCGATGTTTGAACGTCTCGGTTAAAAATTTGAACCATAGATTCTTTGCTAACCAATGGAACGAGATAGGTGTTAATACTCATTGATGTAGTAAAAGGAATGGTGTTAATACCATTAGAACCTAATGTTCTAATGTCCACGCCTAAATAAGAATTAATGCGGTTATCTTCTAAAGGACGTTTAGCGCTGTAGAAAAGATTTACCACTTTCTCATCATTTAACATGGATTTTTTAGTAATTGCAGGTAACCATAATGAACATGCTTCATTCATTACATCTACACCTTGGTCTTCAAGGTAAGAAAGGCCATCTGCTAATTTTCCTTCATTCATACCAGTGTTGACGCCAACAGTTGCGCCTACGGTATAAAGTGAGCCAAAACTAGAATCTGTGATTAATGAATTAATTTTGATGTAATCCACCATACGACCAGCCGCTTTGGCATGCAATTTTGCATGATCAACGATTTTGTCATAGGCAAATAAGGTTTTTTCACCACCACCAATCACTGTTTTTAACGAATAGTTGTAAGGTACAACAACAACGTTAGTAGGAATAACCGGCGTAACAACAATATCAGTAGGCGCAAAAGATTGGTTTGCCATTTCAATTAACGCAGATACTGGAATGTTTGTTGCATCCCCTGTAGTACCGTGACGTTCTTCAATGGTGCTATTTAAATATTGCGAGTTTTGAAACTTAAGTGTGACTTCTGTGTCAAATAACTGCGATGCAGTTGTTAAATCAATTTGGTTTGTCATCCTGACAATCTCCCAATAGAGTTCAAAATCCCTTGGCCGTCTTGGACAAGGACTAATGACCATCTATCAGGTTACCGACTTATGCCAGGCTGATAATGTTCGTGACCACTAAATTGAGGTTGCCGTTAAAAACAGGCTCTTTTTAGCGTAATTCTAATTTATCTATTATTTTTTATTTGTCAACTTTTGTTTTGATGTGCATATTCTGCAGTTAATGAAATATACCGGTCGCGTGCTTTTTTATCACTAGGACGTTTTTGCATTTCTTCACGCGCTTTAAGCATATCGTCTCGTGTAACAGAAGCATAACCACTTGAATTGACTTTATTGATTCCTGGAATATGTGAATTTAAAATCTTATCGCGATGTAGTAATGCAGCATCCCTCGCCTTTTTATCCGCAATCAATTGATTTAAAACACTCGATGCAATTTCAGGTGGGTAATTTTTATTAACATAATCTTGCAAAACTGAAAGCTTATCAGCGCCAATTTCTTTTTTTGCGTTTTCAAAAGCACTAGAAGATGCATCTTTTTTTGCTTTTGATTCTGAAACTAATTTATCAAATTGCACTTGCGTTAAGCTTGAATTACGCGCTAATCCTTTCAGATCATTTAATTCAGCTTCGTCTAAAGTTAAATTTGCAGGAACTTTGTAATCATCTGGTGTTTTAAATTCATCTATTTTTTTTTCGAGTTCTTTATTTTTTTCATAAACAGTCGCAGCATTTTTATAGCCATTTTCAAGCTCTTCAACTGTTTTAAATTTCCCTGCATATAATTTTTCGTCAGACTGATTCTGTTGATTATCTTGCTGTGTCATTCTCATGCTCCTTTATTAAATAGTTAATTTTCGCGATGACTCGGTGGATATCCCTAACCACCGAGCGTCTGCCATCGTAAAAGGGAATGCCTTTCCCTGCCCTACACTCTTCCTGAGTGGGTTCTTCCATGAAACTATGGAACATTGCTCTGTCTAAATATTTCCGGCCTGGCTCATGCAAATGAAATAAATTGTAAAGTTCATAATCCTCAATTGTAATTTTTTTAATATTTAATAAATCTTCCAAAATCAAATTGTCACTCCTTGCGATTGTGGTAACTGAACAGGCGAAGCAGAAGCTTGCGGTTGTGGTAATTGCGCTTGTTGTTCAATTTGTTTTTGCTGCAACATTTGTTTTAAGAATGCTCTTATTTCTTCGTCTGATGAGAATAATTTTGCAGGTAAATTTAATTGTTCTGTTAAAAATTTATTTCCTTCAATTAAATTAACGGATGCAAGTGCTGCACCTTCTCCAAAGAATTGTTGCTTGATTTGAAGATTGTTAATAAAGTTATTGAGGTTTTCTTTTTTCTGAATGTCTAGCAATGGAGAGGTGTATTCAAATTTTAATTTTTTAGTAGAAAATCCGGGAATGACTTGACGTTTTTTCACTAATAATCCTCGTTCATTTAATATAGTTGCAGCCACATGATATACTTGTTTAGGCAACTCATTAATTAAACGGCCAATGTCTGTAGATGACGTGCGCTGCGCACGGTTTTCTCTGACAGAAATCTCTGTCGCTGATTTCACAGGACTTTCAATCTCACCTAACGGATCAACCTGAAAACCTTTTTTAACAGTTTCTTGAAGCATTGCGATGTGCTCAATCACATCTGCATACTGCGGCATTTTCAATGCCTCTAAAGGATTCGGACCACCAGGACGACGTGCAATCATTGCACCTGCCCATTGTCTCAATGAGTAAGGATTGAAATAACTATCTGCATCGTAAAACATTGGAGGATTTGCCTTAAATGACATGTTTTTACGACTGTATTCAACAACAAGATTTAAATCACGAATTGTGGGTAATAAATCAAGACCAATGCCTCGACCCTCTGCTTCGCCAGGCCTTACACGATCACGATAAATAATAATTTGGGGATAGCTCGTATATTTTTCAAATAAAGGATAAAGCGGATCAATATCCAATACTGCATAAATGCAAAATTTATCTTCGCCTTCTCTAATCTGCCCATAATTTACAATATAGAGTTCTTCAGGTTTATCTTTAAGAGATTGCAAAGATTTCCCTGCATAATCAGGAAAAGCCTTCATAACTTCACGGGCGCTCATTTTCATCGAATACCAACAGGTATTAATCAAATCATCTGTTGAATATTCAATATAAAGCGTTACTGCAGGAATCGATCGAAAATACAAAGGACAATCATCACTAATACTTTCCACATACACGGCAGCCGTGCCGCCACATAAATCTAAATTACTAGAAGAAATAGCACGAGATAAATTGGATTTATTAATATAAAAGAAAATGCGATCGTTAATTTCATCAAGAACAATTTGTGCTTTTGAAATAGCTTGCGGATCATATAAATGTGGGTCAAGAACAAGCTTGCCCCACACACGATCTTGAGGAAGTAATAAACCATGTAAATCATTCGCACGCTGATATGCAGCGAGCATTGCAGTGCTATCCCAAATCTGTAATGTTGTGGGTTTTCCATCATCGCGATAATTAAATTTTACATTAAACGCATCTCGATCTGGAATAACATACAAGTAAAGTTCTTTATAAAGCCCTAACCAGCGATCTTTATAAGTCTTTGCCTCAGTGAATCTGTCCTTCAACTCTTTATAATTCATTAGCCATCCTTAGCTAATAATTGTTTAACGCCCTGTTAAGCTCCGATCAGGATACCAATTCTGGCCGCCTTGTGATTTAACCGCTCTGATACGAGTTGCAAATAGAGTTTGCCGCTTCCTTTCAGACTCGGCTTGGTCTTGCTCTATTTGCTTTTGCATTAAATCATCTGATTGCTGTGAGGTATCATCATATGAATCTTCGCCAAACATCCCCATCGTTTCGTCTCCAATGTTCTAATATTTCGTAGTTCCGTCTACGATCGTATTTTAGTAATTTACCGTATAATTGCTTAGGATTAAAGGTAAAACCCACATTTATTCCACTTCCATACCGACAGACTTCATTACATGACCTTACCCAAAAAGGTTTCCATTTTGTTTTTTGACGCTCTACGATACGTGTGACTACAATTGCCGTTACCTTTTTTAATCTGCGCAGCGTATGCATTAAATCCATTAAATGATCAAATTTATAAAAACGTGTGATTATCCCGGTTAAGTTAAAATCAAGTTGTATTGTTTGATAATCATCCGAACAATTAAATAAATTGCAGTGACGAAATACTTTACTGAACGCAAGAGGCGCTTGAATACCTGACGACATATCATAAAACACAAACACCGAAATCATAGAGCATCCTTGCTCAAATAATTATTTATTAGATTCTTGAACGACTGCCTTACAAAGTAATAAATAGCCAAACCAAAAAGAAGAAAATTCTAATACTGCGAGAATCTTATGCTCTAATTCACTCGCCGTAATGAAATAAATAATAATAAAAACACCCAATATTAAAAAAAGAGAAAATATTCGAGTCCATATATTTTCTATAATAAAAACGAAATAACTTATAATCGAAAAAAATACTATCCATGAAATCATATAAATCGCTCCTCTCTCATTTTGTAATCACTCACGCGTAATGATTCCCATTGCATTCGTCTTTCAAGATCCTCAACCGTTGACAAACATTTTGCTAATAGTTGACAGTCTCCCAATGCTCGATGCGCATCAATATAATTGACGCTGCATGCTTTACAAATATCTTGCAATCGATAACTAAACAATTGATGCGGCCACGCAAATTGTCTTTTTGTACAAATCCATTGAGCAGTTAAGAAATAAGGTGCTAATCGCGCATCACGCGTTAAGAAATCCCTATCAAATGATGCATTATGCGCAATAGTTGCTTGAGAGTGGGTCATCATAAAACCAATAACATTAGCTGCGCCATGATCTATTTCTATTTGAGTCAATTCAGTAGGAATTTTATTGAGGTGAGCAACCGGATTAAAATCACAATGAAATAGCGTAGAAAATTGTTGAAGAATATTTTTATGTTTCAGATTAAATAATATTGCACCTACTTCAATAATCTTTGAACCACTATTTTGTAATCCAGTGGTTTCAACATCGACAATTAAAATGTTTTCAATTGTTTTCATTATTTTTCTCTATCGTTTTTAATAACTTTTTGCTTGCCATATTCTTCATGATCTCTTGCATCTTCTGAGCCTCTATATTCTCCATTGTATCGACTTACATTTCTGACATATCGATCTAATGAAGTAAGTTTTTCAAGAATATAATTTAATGCTTGTTTTATTTGTTCGACATCATCAGTTTCTATTGTGGTCTTTTTTATTTTTTCTAGTGACACACCGCTAACTTCTGAACTTCTTTTTATCATTTCATCTTTAATTTTGTCGTGGAGGCTTACAAATTCTTTTGTCATTTTTTCCTCACGAAGTAGTCATAACGACGGCTTCTAAAAAACCACTTTGGCAAAGTAGTTTTCTAAATACATTAAATGCGTTATCTCTTTCCTCTTGATAAGAATATTCAAAATAAATGCTAAGATGTTTCGAGTGTAAAATTATTGAATATTTATTGATATCATCTTGCTTTAGTGCAGGGCTAACGCTTGTACTAACGGTCAATCCAGATGTTTCTAAAATGTGATGATTTCCTTTCTGATCTATTATCTCGATGAATTTCATCTCTTTTTCCTTTTTGTTTTTTTGTTAGCGTTGGTTTTCTTTTGAGTAGTTGCACTTACCTTTCCTAATTTTTTTAATTCATCGTAAACAATGCTATTTAAATGATGAGCAGGGAGTAAGTTAAATTTTTCAGATACGATTTTTTGATGAATCATATCGTGAATACCAATAGCAAATTTATTTAAAAATTCTTCAAGGCGTACATAATTCTCATTTATTTCTTTAATTGTTAAAGAAAGTCTTTCTTCCAGTTTTGCTGTTCTTAATTTCAGCTCGTGAATTCCTGCCATATTTATTCCCCTGTAGTTTTTTAATTTCTTTAAGAAGAGAAGCTATAGATTTTTCATTATCTTCTAACACGAATTTAACTGCTTGTATTTGACCTTTATAAAATGAGATTTTTGATTGTAGCTCTCGTGCTTCTTCCTGCAGACTCATCAAATCGATATCTGACATTCTTTTCCCCCCTTAATGAAAGTTTGGTGGCAAAATTATTTCTTTTTGATCACTATAAACTATTTTAAAATTTCGATGAGTTAAAAATGAATTATTAAGTCTATAACTAAATGTAACAGTGTATTTTCCCTGCTTATAAACGAAATCTTTTTTATATTCTCTCCAGCGAGAGTCATCAGGCGTATTTTTAACATCAAACCAAACCATGCGAAAAACATGTTGTTTTAATTCGTCCATTTGTTTGGGATGCTCTATCTTCATGCAGCCAACTTGTAATCAATGAATAACATAACTTTTTTTGCTTTGCCATCTTTGATTAATTGCAACGGAGATTGCATATGAAAGTTTGGGTTTGGCGTTCTAAACCAACTCCATGCTTTAGTTTCATCTCCATAAAAATAATCTTTAACAGCCATAAAATATTCGTGAGGTATTTTATTATGCTGCATCATTGGTAATAATCTCCCGTTTAACAGTACCAACAGGATCAGTTGGCGGAAATGGTTTTATTTCAATTTGGTGAAGAACAATACCTTTTTCTAGCCACATCATGCCTTGATCAAGATTAACCATAGCGTGCATTTTAAAATTACCTGGGAGTTGTTTTATTACTTCTAAAAGATTTTGATAAGCAAAATTTAGGTTTTTAAAATGCATTTCTTTAACAATTAAAGCTTGCTCACGATCAAGAAACTTCTTTTCTGTGTTTTCCATAACATCCCCTATTGTTGAGTAATTCCGTTAATCAACTTCTTGAAATCATCTTCCATTCTATTTGATTTTTCAAGCAATTCTTGAATGATCCCTGCGTCTTGACCATAGTCTTGCCTGAAACATCTTTCGAGCAACCACGCGAGTGCTTGCCAGTTTTTCTTTCGCGATTGAATACCATCAACTAATTCGTCTATTTTATCTGCCTGAGTTCTTTTAAAGGCGGCGCAAAACTTAGCGTAATCTGTGTCTAAATCATTTAACAAATCTTCTTCGCCCCATTCCAAATAACGATAAAGTGTTTTGTGATGAATTCCGGCGTATGCTGCAGCATGTCGTTTCACCAATACTTTTTTCATGCCTTCGAGAATTCTTTCTTGCATTTCTGGAGTGAATTTTGTGGGACGACCGCCGAGATTCTTTGTTTCTTCCATTTTTAAAGCTCCTTGTTTTTATGCATGTTTTTTAATCATACCCTCAAATGCTAGTTTTTTTCTAGCAAATTGCCAGATTTTTTCTAGCAATTTGCTAGTTTTTTTCTGACAAATAGGGGTAAAAGTTTTTTACCCCTATTACCCTAATTTACTTTCCTCATAGATTGTGGTTACCACCCGAAACTTGACCTGTGACATTTTTTGTCACAGCTGTGACATTTTTTGTCACACACTAATTACATAGTCTGTAACTAGTATGTAAGCAGAAGCATTGACAATTAAAAATATTTTCATTTAGCACTTGCAGTGCTAATAAATTTATAGTACTATAAGTACTAAATAGAATTTGAGAGTGGCACCAAAAAAAAGAAAAAGGCACTATAAGTGCCTACTAATTTAAGAGCAGTTTACTTTTAGAGGGCGTGAGCCAGAATTAATCGGCTGGTGAAAATCAGAAGACTTAAAGCAGTACCCGCGTCAGGGGTTGTCTAAAAAACTGTTAGGACGATTAGAAAATATATCAGATGATTACTGAAAAAATATCTAGTCGCCCGCTAAAAGTAAATTGCAAAAGTAATTTTATTAACTAAGGAGCTACAAATGAAAATTAAATTAAACAAGTTAACAAAAATGTGGGAAGTAAGAAGCGACTTATTCGGTGAAGTATTATTCTGGTCGCCTGAAAAAATAGACTGCACTAATTTTAAAAAATCGCACAGCAGTCATGGTTTTGGCTACGGTAATTAAGGAGAAACATCATGTATCAAATATCAGATAAAAGAAGTGATTGGGTTCATGGCACTTTCAGAAAATTAGAAAAAGCTCAGAAGTGCTTAGATTATTTAAAAAATGCACAAGGAGATTTTTTCTTTATAGAAAATAAAAAACAAATAACATTTTCTACCATCAAAAGTTTTATTTTAAAAAACCTAAATAATTTACAGCTTAAAATTTTATCTGAATTTGATTCAATGGATGACTGCGTGAGATCAGTAAGAAAAGAATTCAAAAAAATAGAGTTCGAAAGAGAAGACAAAAAAATACTTACAGAGCGTTATAACAGTGGTATAAAAGATGCTTTTTTTCCTCGGGATAGTTCTTTTACAGAATTCAAAGAAGATAATTTTATTGGTTATGAAATAATGAACTGCTGCGGACGATTTGTTTTAGCTATTTCAGAAGGAGATCCAAAATGAAAAATGCGATTGAAGAATACAAATCAAAATACAGCGATAATAATGCTAAAAATTATTATGATGCTTGCGTAAATTTAATGGATGACGATTTAAGAGAAGAATTACATAGTAAATTAGCGCCCTGTACCGATGAATTATTTTTAGAACGATATTGCGATGAACATCTAAAAAAATTCGGCCAAGAATTTATCGTCAATTAATCAAGGAAATTTAAAAATGAAAAAGTCATGTGAAAACTGCAATAAAATATTAATCGGATATGAATATAAATCAGTAAAAGAATTCTCCAAAAGATGGAAACGTAAATTTGAATGTTTTTACTGTTATTTTAAATAAATTATATAAGGAAATTTAACTATGAAAATAAAAGAAATTCTAACTCAAACAAGAAGAGATTTCAAAGCGATATATCTTTGTGAACATTGCAACACAGAAGTTGAGGGAAATGGTTATGACGATGATAATTTTCATCGAAATGTAATCCCAAAAATGGAATGTAAATCATGTGGTAAAAAGGCTGATGAAAATTACAGACCATTAGGTACTAAATATCCAGAAGGAATGCAGGTATGAGCACAAACAACGAAACTTTAGAACTTCAATTTTATAGAAAACAACTTAATAATCTAAAAGTATGGGCATTAATAGATTCTAGAGAACTAGATACCTTTGTATCCATGGAATTATTTCTTTGGGAAATCGATGCAAAAAAAACACAAGAATCTATGGGTAAAGATGCTATACATTTTGAAATTTTTGAAATAAAAGTAACTACATAAATCAAAAAAGGAGCTTCTACTTCTTAGAAGCTCCATAAAAGAAATCAATAATCGTTTGCCACTTACTCGCAAGCATACCAAGCAAAATACAAAGTAATTCTTTTTCGATCTCATTAATGCCTGTTCCAATAGTAAATACCATTCCAAGCGCGCCGAAAAATCCTATCGTGACGATTATAGCCATTGCTTTTAAAAACTCTTTGTAGTGATCGCCATATTCACGAGCGCTTTGCTTATCTGCAGTTTCAAGTGCAAAATTTTTCATTGCAATTTCTGCAAGCACGGGCGCATTTGATGTTTCAATTTGCTTTAGTTTTGATTCTGCGTCCTCTGTGCCAGAAATTGCCTGCATAATATCATTCTGATCATTTGAATTAAGTCCAAATGCTTTTGCAATAAGCGATAAACCAATACCAGCCCATCCGGGCATGCCTAAAACAGTCCCCAAAAGAGGTGCTGATTTTGAAACTATGTTTAATAAACTAGATTCGATAACATCGACTAAGCCAGCCATTTTTAAATACTCCATCCTTAGAGTTTTTTTCCAAAATATTTCTTACATACGCAGCATGCTCTGCAACAAGTGGATATAAAAAATTAAAATCCACCAAATTAACATACCTTAAAGTTTTTCCTCCAAAAATCCCATCTTCCTCGATGACATTTATTTCAAATAAAGCAGCCCATACCGCGCGTTGAACAATTTTAATTGCGTTTCCTAATCCATGCCAAACAGCCATTGAAAAAATATAATTCCCTACTTGTGGAGATTTTATTTCTTCGAATGGAGCTTTATCCCAAAATTCACCGTGATAAATTAAAACTGCTTGTTCCATTGTTAAATTACGAACTACTTCTTCGTTTACTTCTTGCATAATTCCATATTTTTTCAAATTTTCAGGCGTTATTTTCTTCAAAAAATTTATTGAAATACCGTATTTTGTAATACCGCCTGAGTCATTTGGATTTTCAGATAGAACACCTTCATCCTCCAAAACAAACGAAAGTGCATCTTCAAATTTGCTCATGAGAAAATTCCATCTCTCCATTTTTTTTAGCGTTTTCATTATGACGATTTCTAATTTCATTTTCTCTGTGACGCATGATTTGTTGTCGTTGCTCTGTAGAAAGATCTTGTAAGGTGCATCCTTCTGGCACAGGAATACCTCGATTAACTTTTGGCGTATATGAAGTTTGCGGTGAACGTTTTGCTAAAGGAATAATAACTTTTTGCTTTTCTTTAGACATGTTTTCTCTCCTTGAGAATTTAAAATTCCATTTACATTAATGGTTTTTACTGATTCCATATCGGTAAAAACCCTGTGTTAAGTTAGTTGCGATATTATGCAATGCTTAAACATTATCATTCACTTAAATAATTTTCGACGATTTTCTTTGCTTCATCAAATCCATGGGCTTCCATGACGCAGTGCCCTTCTTTTTTCAGCAACTCAAACCAATATTTTTGTTCATGTGAAAGCCCTTTTCCGCCATCGCATCTTTTCATTTCGATGTAGAGCGAATGATATCCTTTTCGTGCTTGAATGAGATGAATATCTGGCACGCCTTTTTCAAGTCCCATTTTTTTTAAATTTATTGCCTCAAGGGGTACCCATTTTCCATTAATCATTTTTCCGCCTCTGCTCCCTCCATTTGGAATGTGGTAAGCAGGAATTTTCATCTTACGAAGCCATGTTATGAATAAAATTTGCTCATATCTTTCTGATCGAATTACAGATTCACTGTCGATAGATTTTTTTTTAGGTACTCCCCTATTCAGAACACTTAGATCGTTTAAATTAACCCTTGTTCCGTTTGAATTTTGGTGGTTTTTATTTCCATACAAGGTTCTGAAAGATGAAATGTACTTTTTTGTGATTCCTCGTTGCATTGCTTGCCCTCCGTGGCAATTTTTTCATTTAGCGCTTCGATGATATTTTCTGGTGAATATTTATTTACCTCTGTGAGATATTCAATTTCACTCATCGATGGATAAAATTTTCTGGTGTTATGAAGAAATAAATTAAATTTTTCAGAAAGTTTTTTTTGCAAATTAACTGATGAAAATTTCTCATGAGGATAAAAAATATTTTTTATTTTTTTAGTAAGCTCACTGCGTAATTTAATTTCTTTCTCTTCGATCATTTTTTTTTCCTCCATTTTTTTTAGAGTTTCGCCGTTTGTAGAAAATTGTTGAAAGGATGGATGATAGGATTTTTTTTCTTGAGATTGGAATTTGTTTTTTTTGTTTTGCCTGTACTCTACTGAATTACCCAACCAACGTTTAAATTCATATTGGAAATTTTTTGATTTGCCGTCATAACGATTTTTAAAACTTTCGATTTCGTTATCGAGGTTCAAATTTAATTTTGCGCAGAGATGAATATTTTCTTCAGATGGATAAAAATTAATCAGAGAGAGAGGCGCGCTGTTTTGTAGCGCGTCCCTCTCTCTATCTCTTACACTCTCTCTCTCACATTCTATTGTCACCGGGCTCTCGTACCGGTGATCACCGGACTCTGGTACCGGTGATGACCGGGCGGAGAGTCCGGTGAGAGTGTTTACTATTAGAGTTAATTACACCAAGCTGGAGGTCCATGAGTAGGACCAGGTCCAGCGTTATTACCCACATCGAACCAGTTACTACTCTCAGGTCCGGGATCGAATGCGGATACTGTCCAATATGGCAGGGTTGCTCCAGCAGGATAACAATATACTTGATAGCTAACACTCATTGAACCACCATACGTTTTTGCAGGAGGAGATTCAGAAAATCTTGCATTAAATTCCACACCCGTTTCCGGAGGCGCACCACCACCTTGACTAAAATTACAAGCACCTCTTCCAATAGGTGCGATCTTAGCTATATACAGAGTGGTACCCGCATCCCAGACACCAATATCGCTGAGCTGAAAAGTTGCATAGGGAGTATAATTTGCAGGGCATTGCTTCCATATTTCAAACCAATAAGCATAATTATTAGAAAACGTTGGCAAATATACTGTGCCTGCGTCTAACAAAAGTGGCTGACGTGGAGAAACTGAACAACTCGGAATATTAGCAGGTGCTGTTCCTTGCGGATAACATTGCATAGACCAATTAATTCCTACATCACCTAGATACACACTTGCAGCATTGCGTGATGTACTAAAATTCATTTGCACAGCATATTGAGTTCCACTCGGTGTAATGCTGACAGGACATGCAAATGTACTTCCTGTTAAAGAAGTCGAAGATTTAAAAGGTGTTGCTGTTAAAAAAGGTTGGAAATTTGCAGGGCAAAGTTTATTTGCATTCGTCAAAAAAGTCGCAGGAGAATTAACGCTTTGCGTATCCCAATATCCCGAATCCACAGTAAAAGGTTGATTAGGCGCCGCTGAAAGCAATTTCACACCCGTACTATCAGCTGCATAAAGAACGCCTCCTTGCATCAGCAACGTAGCTAACAAAACGATGAAATTGCATTTTTTCAATCGCATAAGATCGCCTTCCTTTTCATGAGCTTATATTTTAAGTATATCAGTTAATTCCATTAATTAAATGGAGGAAATCTCGATTTGCCCAACTGCAATCCCTAGCTGTCTTCTATCACGATGATAAGGATCTAATTCAAGTGGCGAAACCGTATGCGGGACTTTAAACATCATTCGCAAATTATTTTTTGCACCTTGATTCGCAATGTCATGTGGAATAGTTAATATGAGCCACCACCCTATTCTTTTATGTTTTTCAATTTTGAAATTCATCAAATGATAATTTAAAAATATTTTTAATTGCTGAACTATTTCTTCTGTCACAGAAAATAAAACATGAATTTTTATTTCAATATCAGAAGAAATTTTAAAAGGAATATCAAGTGTGGATTCTGTGCGTGGGCCTGTCCATCGAAATAATTCATCGATTTCTTTTTCTATTCCATACCATTCAAATGCAAAACAATCTGCATCCATGGTAAATAATTTTTTGTTACGCATTTCTAAATCTAAACGATGTGGCTCGCGTACACCACGAATTAAACTATTATTAACAAAATAAGCGCCTTTCTTTAAAGGATGTAATGCGCCACTGGTTTGAAACATTGCTGCATTTATCGATTGTGCAACTTCAATTAATTCATTTTCAAAAAAATGAGGATCTGTTTTTAATTTTTTTATTAATTCAAATTGTCTTGTTACATCACGTTTTTTATAAGAATCACGCCACCATGCCGCAGGAAATTTAAAAACAGAAATTCGTCCTGTGCTTGCGAATTTTTCGCCACTGTCCCACGCGCGTAATTGAAATTCATAATCAATCGGATGCACCGTATCGTGTGTTGTATTCCATCCACCAATTTTATCAATTAAATTTTTTCGATGCATGACAGTGCTAGGGGGTGCAAAATAATCTCGGATAGGACTATTTTTATAGGGAAATCCAGCGACAGCACGTACTTGAGTATCCGGTGGTCCATATAAAATGGTTCCTGAAAAAATATAATCGGCATTTGTTTCAGTTTGTGTTTTTAACAATAATTCTAAATGTGTTGAATGCCAAATATCATCATGACCTAAATAAGCAATCCATTCTGCGCGTGCTTTTTGCATTCCAAAATTATTCGGTGCAGATTGACTGCCCGTATTTTCTGGAAAATTAAACCAAAATACGCGTCCATCATTTAATTCAGAAACAATTTTTTCTGAATCATCGGTACATCCATCGCCAATGACAAGAATTTCAATATCACGAATAGTTTGTTCTAATGCGCTTTTTAAACTTAATTGCAATGCATTCGACCAATTGTATGTGGGAATAATCACGCTCATGCGAGGATTATTTTGCATGATAATACTCTTTCATTTTTTTATAGCTGCATGCATTGATATCACGCTCGGATAAAATAGGTTGATCACAAGGCCACACCATTTCTAAATCAGGATCATTCCAGCTGCATCCTAATTCATCTTTCATCTCCCAACCATAATTCATTCCTAGCACCATTATATTTTCTGTTTCAGAAAAAAATCCATGTGCAACACCGGGAGGGATCATTAATATTTGAGGGACTGCTTCGCTTAATGAAATCATGCAAGAAAAATCAGCTGTTGCAGAATGAGCGCGAACATCTTTCATCCCTACCCGCACATTTCCTTGTGCAATAAAAACATAATCAGTTCGTTGATGATGAAGGTGAACGCCGCGCAATGTATTTTTGCGTGAAAAAAACACATTCCATTGTGTGGCATTAAAATAAGGTTCCCAATTTTCCCGATGAATTTCTGTCACCCATCCGCGTGAATCTGAATGACATTCGATGGGTTTTAATAAAACACCTTCAGGTAATTCCACATCAGGCTCCTTAAATTTTGAGAGTATTATGATATCATGCGGTACGAAAAATAATACCGTATAGAGAAAAAATGAAAAAAATTAAACATTATTTTCTGAAAAAATTAGGGGTTCAATTTCATATTGATTCTCTTTCTGCGCAATCAGATTTAATTAAAAATTCAAAAAAAGAATGGCCGTTGATTTCAATTATCATGCCGACATGGAATCGCGCGGAATTTGTTATCGAAGCAATTCAAAGTGTGATCACTCAAACGTATCCTTATTGGGAATTACTCATTGTTGACGATGGAAGTACCGATCAAACACAAAAAATTATTTCAAAACATTTCAAAAATGAATCTCGTATTCGTTATTATTATCAAAATCACTTCGGTGTGTCTGCAGCAAGAAATTTCGCATTAGAAAAAAGTAAAGGAAATATTATTGCTTACCTGGATTCTGATAATGTGTATTCCCCTACTATTTTATTTGCGATTGCAGATGCATTTTTATCTCATCCGGAATGGGATGCGCTTTATTTTGGTGCAATTTGGAAAAACTATAAAGACAATACACGATCGGTTTATTTTCCTGAACATTTTAATTTTGACGATATTATTATTCATAAAAAAGATGATCCTACTGTTGGAATTGATTTGAATTGTTTTTCACATCGAAAAAAAATGTATGAAAATTGCGGTGGTTTTGATGCGCAGCTAACACGATTGGTTGATTATGATTTAATTTATCGTTATCAAAAACAAACATTAATCCATCCTATTCATACGGTGGGTGTGCATTACCGCATGCATCTTGCGAAAAATACAATTACTGCTAAACAAAATTTATGGCATAACCTCTATCAAATTCGAGAAAAATTTAAAAATCCCACGCAAAAAAAACCGTTACGCGTGCTTTATGTGATCGATCATTTTCCACAAATATCAGAATCGTATGTGTATCAAGAAATTGATTACATGCAACGAAATAATGTTCACATTGAAGTGTGGTCTTCAGGCGAACCTACCTCACCCTATTCAACGGATGTTCCTGTTCATTACGGAAATTTATCTGACGCAATAAAAAAATCACAACCTGATTTAGTGCATGCACATTGGCTGAATATAGGTATCAATTACGTAAATGAAATTTATGAAGCTGGCTTACCGATGACAGTGCGTGGTCACGGATTTGAATTTTCAATAGACCATTTAGAAAAATTAAATCATCATTCTACTGTGCACCATATTTATTCGTATCCACATTTTCAACAAAAAGTAGCTCATTTAAAAAAAATAAAACCACTTTCCTCGTGTTTTAATCCGCATTTTTATTTTCCTACACAAAATAAAGATAAAAAATTAATAGTACGTGTTGCAGCAGGATTGCGTTCAAAAGATTTATATTCATTTATTAATATCGCAAAGCAATGCAAAAAACACCGATTTGTATTAGCGGTCGTACGTTGTACAGGTGATGCAGGACGACACGTCGATGAAATTATTCAATACAATAAACAGCAAGGAAATCCTGTGGAATTGTATATCAATAAATTACCCGCAGAAGCGGCTGCTCTCGTGCGTGAAGCAGGAATTTATTTTCATACGCACTTACCTGTTGATCGAGGTGGTGCACCGTTTGGCATGCCGATTTCAATTGCAGAATCCATGGCAACAGGTGCCTATGTGATTGGGCGATACTGTGAACCTTTTGAAAATTATATTGGTAATGCAGGAAAAACTTATAAAAGTGAAAATGAAGCCATAAAGTTAATTCATGAAACACTTCATTGGAGTAATCAACAATGGCATGATGCACAGCAAAAATCAATTGATCGAGCCTATCAATACTATTTAGATGATCGAGTGTTACCTACTTTATTAAATGATTGGTTAACGATCGCGATTTAATTGCTGAAATAATTCTACCCACTGTTGCCCAATTTTTTCCGAAGAAAATTTTTGTAATATACGTTTGCTTTTTTGCATCAATTGATCTTTAAGTAATTCTGATTCTGAAGAATAAAGTAATTTTTCAATTGCGTTGGTAATTGACATGACATCATAAGGGTCGCAATACAAAGCGGCGTCTTCCAACACCCATCGGCAAACAGGAATATCTGAAGTGATCACAGGGCATCCCGCTTGCAATGCTTCTAATGTGGTACTTCCAAATCCTTCGTAATACGTCGGAAAAACTAATGTGCGCGCACACGCATAAATCATCTTTAATTCATACACAGGAACATGTTCTAAATGAATAAGTTTTCCTGTTTTAATATGAGGTTTCATTGCTTGCAAAATCGATTTATATTTCCAACCCGGACTTCCGATGATCACTAATTTCAATTGATCATCACGCGAATAATTTAATCGCTCCCATGCGCGTATGAGTGAAATAAAATTTTTCCTCGGTTCAAGTGTTGATACCGCTAAAATATAATTTGAATATTCTGCATTAAGATTTTCAGAATGAATTTGTGTTAATGAAAATTTAGAAAGTCGTGAACGAATAATGGAAGAAATTGCTTTATTATTTTTTTCAGGTAACACACCTTCCGTTAAAATCGGTGGAGGAATCACAAAAGATTTTTTTTCAAGTGATGGGATGAGCTGTAATAATTCATCGTGTACTGGTTTTGAATTACAAACAAAAATAGCTTGCTTTGCGCTCGATAAAATACTTTTACCATGCATTTTGGGATAACGTGAATGCGCAATTGTATCAGGATAATGCAACGGCACTGCATCATGAAATCGAACAATGGGAATGGTTTTTTTTGACACATTCGGACACGCAGGAAACCCTTGTTGGAAAATAACAAAATCGTATCCTTTCGTATTTAAATAAGGTAAACGCATGTTTGCATAAATGCGTGTGAGCAATGACCATTTATTAAAATCAGAAATAACAAATTCTTGGTCCAAAATAAGTTGCTTATATTCTGTTTCAATAAAATTACAAAATGCTTTTCGCCAAACATAATCATTATAAAAAGAATCATATTTCCAAATGGCGTGATTTCTTTTAAATAATGCTTTTGTTTTTGCTGCATAACGTACCGCGTAATTCATCCACTTTGATTTAAATCGAGGCAATCGTTCTTCAAAATTTAAAATTAAATTTGCATGTGTTATCGCTTCTTGTACTTTGTCTGTACGATTCATTTTAGAAAATAATGCAGCAGGTTCCATGCCACACATAAATCCAATCGGTGTTAATTTTTCTGTTTCAGAAAGTGTTTTAAATAAAACGCGTGTTTCTTGAGGAATACCCGCAAATTGATTTTTAGAATGAACCACCGTAGAAAGATCAAATAAAACTTTATAACTTTTCGCCATGCTCAAATACCTTACAAATGCCTTAAAAAAATGAGCACAAACGCTATCCTAGTCTGTGTATTAGGTCAAGGATGAATAGAGAAAATGACCCAACATAGGTACAAAAGATAGAAAAATCCATTCACAAAAAGAACAGGAATAGGAATTCCTTTATCTGATACATTTAATCGCAACCACGATACGGCAAAAATAGTAATCAATATCCCCATCATCGTTTGAGCATTCGCTTGCCACGGCGTTAATAAAATTCCTATTGCGGGTAGTAACGTTCCTTGAAATGTCATTGAGCCAGTGATATTTCCCCACGCAAGCGTATCTTTATTTTTCAACGCCCATGTAATGCTATTTACTTTTTCAGGTAATTCTGTCGCGATAGGAATAATTAATAACGATAACACTAATGCAGAAATGTGTAATTGAACCGATATTATTTCAATATTATGAATAAATACTTTTGCACTGACGATTAATAAAATAATTCCTGCAATCATTTGAATAATGATTGTGCTCATGCGATGACTCAATCCTATTTTTTTAAAAAATAAAGGATTGTCAGAAATAACGCCGTGACCTTCGCTGACTAATCGCTTAGAAGACTTTAATGTCAAGATGACATAAAGAAGATAAAGGCCGATTAAAATAAAACTGATTGCAAAACGAAAATACACAAATGATGTCGGCACATACATCGCGGCACCCGCAATAAAAAATGCAACGAGAAAAAAATTTAAATCGCGGATGAGGCCTGTTGTTTCAGGATGCATTTTTCCTGTGAGCCCTCTTTTTTTAAGAATAAAAAAACTTAAAATGGCGATAGATAATGTCGATAGCATTAATGGCGCACCTAAAATAGCGCCCACGCTGATGTCTTGATTGATTGCCGCATTATCTCCACCCGCAACAATCGCTAAAATAGGAATGAGTGTTTCAGGCGATGCGGTTGCAATCGCTGCAAAAATAGATCCTGTTGCGCCTGCGGAAATTTTTATTTTTTCGCCGAAATGT
>JABDDA010000012.1 GCA_013287845.1 Gammaproteobacteria bacterium | reverse complement strand
ATGGAAAAGAAATAGTAGATGCGGAAATTGCAAAAGCGATTCGCGATGTTTTTTTAGGAAAAAAACCTGCTTTGCTCGAAGAAAATAATTTATCTATTTTAGAAAATAAAACAGTTGAAGATATTCTTGCTGGATTTGTGTATTTATTATTAGGCTGTGAAGTCGTAAGAAATCCAGCGATGGCTGTTTTAAATCAAATGATGCTCGATTTAATTATTCATCAACAACTTTCATGGAAGGAAGTGTTAAGTGCAAGAATGATGCCAATGGCACCTAAAGCTGCAACACCCGTCGCGCGTCAATTACACGGACATTTTAAAAATTACATGCCTTATTCTTATCAATATCCAGGCACTGAAACTGTTCCAAAAAAGGAAGCAAAAGAAGAAGCTAGATTACTTGCGAGTGGTAAAAAAATAAATTGCATCGATCAATTAATTTTACTTGAAGCAGGAATGTTAAAACGATGGCTCGCTTGGAAAAAAATAAATATTCTTAATATAGCTAATGAAAAAATGATTGATCTTTTAATAAATAAAATAGCTGAAAGTTTTGCTTCGTGGTTTCCGGGTGAAAAATTAGAAAATAATTTATTGCCTAATCTGAAGCTTTTGTGATGACAAAAACTTAATTAAATGATTTCCGATAAATTATTTTTCTTCAAATGCATCTAGGATATCGTTAGATAATGGCGCATCAAAATCATCAGCAATCCACATTTTCCCTTTAAATAAACCTGGTTTGCGTTTAGATTTTTTAGTTAAAGCGCATAATCTTGCTACGGGCTTTCCTTTTTTAGTAATCACAATTTCTTCTCCTTGTCCTGCAGTATCTACTAATTGCGAAAGCCAATTTTTTGCTTTATGGATGTTAACAATATGCATAATCAAACTCCTATAGATAGAATTAGTTTAGTCTATGGGGGTTAGTTTTGTAATGGCGGCAGAATAAAAAATTTATATTTTCAAAAAATTAATTGAGGTATTTGCTTCCTGGCTATTTTAATTGTCATGCCAGCATGCTTTTAGCTGGCATCCAGTGACTTTAATAATTAAAGGTTGGATGCTACCCCTCTCGCAAAAAGCGCTCGGCTGGCATGACACAATTAAATTAATTTTATTGCTTCAATTCTTTTTTCTTTTATTTTTTCAGCCAGCTCTTTTCCAGTCAGCTGTGTTTCGGAAATAATTTTTTGCACATCCACTTTTTTTGCTGCATTAAAATAATCGCGCCATCGTTGTAATGATTGTGATAAACAAATTTCACACGCTAATAAAAATTTCTCGAAACGTTCTTCGCGGCGGAAGGCGTCGGTTTTTTGTAATAAGTCTAAAATGATTTCGGCGGGGAGATTTTCTTTTTTGAATTCATTGCAAACATCTGCGATGAATACAGCTAAGTCACGATATTCTGTGGGGACGCGAAATCGTTCGCATACACGCATCGCATCATCACGAGATAATCCATAAAATAAAACAGCGAATCGAATCACGCTATCATCCGTTTTTTCAGCTGCACGTGCGAGCATTTTAATTTGTTCTTTTTTTATTTCTGGAAATAAAACAGCTAACGCACCGCATTCATTCAACACTTCAAAAAAAATTTCAGGATTTTTTTCAGAGAGCGCACGTTCTAATTCTTTAAATACTCGTTCGGAAACTAAAGCGTTCACTTCGCCGGATGAAACCATCTCTTTCATTAGCTGTAACGTTTCAGGTGCCACAGAAAATTCTGGAAAACGTGCAGCAAAACGCGCGACACGTAAAATACGAACAGGATCTTCGATAAATGCTTTTGAAACATGCCGCAATATTTTTTCAGATAAATCTTTTTGTCCGTGATAAGGATCAATTAATTTTCCATCAGCTGATTTTGCAATCGCATTAATGGTTAAATCACGCCGCATTAAATCTTCTTCTAATGTGACATTCGGTGACGCATTAAAATCAAACGCTGTGTAACCACGGCCCGTTTTTCTTTCAGTGCGTGCAAGCGCGTATTCTTCATGTGTTTCAGGATGTAAAAAAACAGGGAAATCTTTTCCGACTTGTTTATATCCCTTCGCAATCATTTCTTGAATATCGTTTTCTGTTGCACCCACAACGACCCAATCTTTTTCATGTCCGGGAAGTTTTAATAATTCATCGCGCACTGCACCGCCGACTAAATAAATTTTCATTCAATGGCATCCTTGGCTTCTTGCAAATGATCTTTGTTGATCGTTCCAATAATAATGCTAGAAATTCCTGGTTCTTTCAAAATAAATTGCAAAGCAGTTTCAATAGGATTTTTTTCTGAAATGTTTTTCAAATGCCCACTCGCAAATGCTTTTTTAATAAAAATTCCTTTTTGATTTTTGTGCGCATATTCGATGACTGATTTTTCATTTGTCTCGATAGGATTATACGTGACCATCGCAATATCGGATTGTGCTAATGCAAGCAATCCGCCTTCAACTGTTTTTGTCGACATCCCAAACGCGCGTATTTTCCCTGTTTTTTTCATCTCAGATAATGTTTCAAAAATATCGGTTTCTTGAATAATTTTTTTATCGTCACCATTTGAATGTACCAACACGATATCTAGAAAATCAGTTTTTAATTTTTTTAAACTGCGTTCAATACTTTTCTGCGCATGTGTAGAAGAAAAATCATAATGCGATTGTCCATCAATAAATTCTTCACCGACTTTAGTTGAAAGAATCCACTCATGACGATTTTTTAATAATTTGCCTAGACGTTCTTCACTTTCACCATACGCAGGTGCTGTATCTAATAAATTAATTCCAAATTCTTTTGCAACACTGAGTAATTCTAAAATAATTTGATCAGAGGGAAGTTCAAACGTGTGAGGATATTTTACTTGGCTGTTGCGTCCGAATTTAACTGTGCCTAAACCAAGCACGCTGACGTGCAATCCTGTTTGTCCTAAATTATTTTTCACCATCATAATAATTCATCCCAAATCGGAACCGCGAGTGATGGCATCGGCCATGCACGTAATTCACGAATATCCACATCACCCGGTGTAATATTTTCTTGTGCGAGTGAATCAATAATGTGTTGTGTTAATTTCGGAGCAAGCGCTAATTTAGTAGGCCACGCAATCATCATGTTTTGAATATTTTTAATGTAAACAGAATCAGGACGTTTTCCATCGGGTTGTTGTGGTTCTGCGCGATCAATAAAAAAACTTGTGAATTGCGCTTTTGAAAAATCTAGCCACGGAAATAATCCGGATAATTCTTTTTTTGCTTGTTTGCATTGTGTAGCGCTATCTCGTTTCACACCTTCTTCTGCAATTTGTCCGCCTAAATACCACGCTGTTTTTCCATCATGTGTTTGATGTGTAGTGATAGTAATGCGTGGTGTTGCACCTAATCCTAAACAATGTGCGTAAAGTGTGTAAGGAAAATCAGTTTTCATTAACACCATGTGTAATGGTCGACGTTGCATTGCAATTTCTTTTGTATTTAATTTTTTAATTAATAATTCATTGCCTGCACCCGCAGTAAAAATATATTTATTCGCTTTGATTTCAACGGTATCTCCAAAAGGAGACATCACAGATAACGATGTTAATTTATCTGTTTCATCAATGTGTAAATGATCATCAATAATAGGATTAATTCTAAAAACAGCATCTTGATTCGGTTTGACTAATTCGCGAATTAACGTGGGAACATCAATCACAATTTCTTTGAGTGCATAAATTTGGCCTTTAAATGCGGGATTTTTGAAAATTTCAGGATAGGCTTCAAGAGGAATTTTATCAATTTCACCCGCAAGTGTTTGGTTTGCAAAAAATCCTGCGAGTTTTCCAATGAGTTTATTGTTAGACCACAAAAATTGTTCGTGTGATAAAACAGGCACAGCTGATAAATCAATTTCACCTTTTCCTGAAAGACATTTCATCCAAAGCGCGGGCATATCTGCAATCGCTTGTGATGCTGCAGTAATTGCACCTTGTAATGCATATTTCATTCCACCGTGAATAATACCTTGTGATTTTAATGTTTGTTCACCACCGAGTGTGTTGGATTCTAATAAAATTGTTGAAAATCCTAAGGTGCGTAATCGATTGAGTAACCACAATCCTGCAATACCGCCGCCAACGATGACGATATCGGTTTCGACTGTTTTTTTCATTGCTGCCTCTTTCGTGTGGGAAAGGGGCGTATTCTAAGTGATTTTTGTTAAATAATCATGTAATTCTGCAATCGGTAAAATGGTGCAGTGTGAAGATAATTTCATTTTTTGCCCACCATAGGTAACAATCACCAACGGTTTTTCTGGAGAAAAAAGTTTTTTAAATGCAGATGGATAAGCAATTGCATTTGGAACACCATGAATAGAAAGTTTTGATTCCAATGCGTAAACAGCTTGATTTGTTTTAATAATGAAATCGATTTCTTCGCCATCTTTTGTACGCCAAAAAAATAATTCCCAATCTTTTCTATAATTGCGAATAAATTTTATTATTTCAGCGAGCACTAATGTTTCAAAAAGTGCGCCAATTTGAGGGCTATTTAATAATGGAGCGGGATCAGACCACCCTTGTAATCGCGCAGCAAATCCCGTATCTAAAAAATAAAGTTTAGGTGTTTTAATTAAGCGGCTGCTTAAATTATTCGAATACGGTTTTAGTAAATAAATTAAATCAGCACGTTCTAATAATGAAACCCATTCTTTGACTGTGACTGAACTCACGCCGCCACTATTATTACTGATTTCAGTGTATTTTGTTTCTTGTGCAGTACGTGCGCTTAATAAGCGTAATACAGTATGAAATTCAGATAATTTTTGAATGCCTGCGCTCAGAATAATATCTCTTTCTATGTAGCTGCGAATATAATCATTCAAATAAGTTGTTACTGATAAATCAGGATGTGTATACAGCTCAGGCCAGCCGCCTTTAAAAAGAATTTCTTTAATGGATGTGTTAGGAAGTGCATTTAAAATTTCATGAACTGACAGTGTGTTTAAATAATAATATGAAGCGCGTCCTGCTAAACTTTCTTTAATATTTTTATCCATTAAAATTTGATTCGATCCTGTTAATGCAAATAAAACACTCATTTTTTCAGCAGATTTTTTTTGGAATACGCCTGCACGTTTTAATTGATCAACAAATTTTTTCAATTCAGGAAAAAGATTAGGAACATATTGCACTTCGTCTAAAATGAGTGGTGGTTCAAATTGTTGTAAAAAAAGCGCGGGATCTTGATTGGCGAGTTGACGAAGTTGTAAATCATCAAAAGAAATTTCATGAAACTTTTTTTTAGTTTGTGTATCGATGTAGGTTGATGCGAGCAGTGTGCTTTTTCCGCATTGTCGCGGCCCGGATAAAACTTGTATCCAGGTAGAGGAGTGAGCTAGTTGTGAAGCTATATCGCGTTGTATATACATATGGCCATTTTAAAGTGTCACTTTAAATTGGTCAAGTTTTAAATTGTCCAAATTAAAGCCCCACTTTAATTTGGACGTAAAAAACAGGGGTTTTGTCGCAAATTGGCATCGCTAATGCCATATTTGCGGTAAAAATGGCATTAGCGATGCCATTTTGCGATCTTATCCTTTCGCTTTAAACGCTTGAATTCCTGTCTGCGCATGTCCCAAAATCAACGCATGAATATCCGCTGTTCCTTCATACGTTTTCACCGTTTCTAAATTTAACATATGACGAATCACATGAAATTCTTCCGTAATTCCATTTCCGCCGTGCATGTCGCGTGATTCGCGCGCAACATTCAATGCAATTAATGTGGCGTTACGTTTAATAAGAGAAATTAAGGGCGAAGTTATTTTTCCTTCTTCTTTTAATCGACCTGCACGCAAACAACTTTGTAATGCAATTGCAATTTGTGTTTGCATATCAGCTAATTTAATTTGAATAAGTTGATTCGCGGCGAGTGGATTTCCAAATTGTTTTCTATCAAGAACATATTGACGTGCTGCATGCCAACAAAATTCTGCAGCACCGAGCGCGCCCCATGCAATGCCGTAACGTGCACTGTCTAAACACGCAAGCGGTCCTGCTAATCCATCCGCATTCGGTAATTCATTTTCGTGAGGAACAAAAACATTTTCCATTACAATTTCACCGGTAATGGATGTGCGTAAACTCATTTTTCCATGAATCGTTGGCGCAGAAAGTCCTTTCATATTTTTTTCAAGAATAAATCCGCGAATGCGACCTTCATCATTTTTCGCCCACACAATAAAAACATCAGCGATGGGAGAATTCGTAATCCACGTTTTTGTTCCTGTTAATAAAAACCCTTCTTTTGTAGACTTTGCGCGTGTGTTCATGCTGCTAGGGTCGGAACCGTGATTCGGTTCTGTTAAACCAAAACAACCAATCCATTCACCCGTTGCCATTTTGGGTAAATAGTTTTGTTTTTGTGTTTCATTTCCGTAAATATAAATGGCATGCATCGCTAAACTCGATTGCACACTCATCGCAGAACGATAACCTGAATCAACGCGTTCAATTTCGCGTGTAATTAATCCGTAAGCAACATCATTAACGCCTGCGCATCCATAGCCTTTAATTGTTGCGCCTAAAAATCCGGCTTGTCCCATTTCAAAATAAATATCGCGATCGAATTGTTCAGTGTGAAATGCATTTAAAACGCGGGGTTGTAATTTTTCTTGCGCATACGTGTGTGCGGTATCACGTATCATGCGTTCTTCTTCGGTGAGTTGTTCATTTAATAAAAAAGGATCGTCCCAGCGGAAATTATTTTTTGTCATGTTCTCTCCTTGGAAAAAAATATTCTAACAAAAAATAGTATTAGAGGATATAATTCGTGAACGTTAATAGCACGGTAATTAAACTATGAAAATTCTTTTCGCTACCAGCAACGCTGGAAAAGTAAATGAAATAAAAAATGCGGTTGATTCTTCCCGAATTGAAATTATTCCACAAGATTTTTCTCCCGTGGAAGAAACAGCCACCACATTTGTTGAAAATGCATTATTAAAAGCACGCCATGCAGCAGAAAAAAGTGTATTGCCTGTACTCGCAGATGATTCAGGATTAGTCGTTGATGCGTTACATGGGCAACCTGGGATTTTTTCTTCACGTTATGCTGGTGATGAATGTAATCCTAAAAAAAATATTGAAAAATTATTGCGAGAATTAGAATTAAAAAAAGTCCCCGATGAAAAAAGGAATGCCTATTTTTATTGTGTATTGGTTTATTTAAAATATGCAGATGATCCAACACCCATCATTTGCGAAGGGATTTGGCACGGAAAAATTTTATTTGCACCACAAGGTGAAGAAAGTTTTGGTTACGATCCTATTTTTTATGTCCCTGAAAAAAATTGCAGCGCAGCAGAATTACCTCTCACAATAAAAAATCAATTAAGCCATCGCGGTCAAGCAATTCAACAATGGATGAAAAAAATAAATGAAAGCACTTTCCGTTAAAAATCTTAGAAAAGTTTATTCAACAGGATTAGAAGCATTAAAAGGAATTGATCTTGATGTTGAGGAGGGCGACTTCTTTGCATTACTCGGACAAAATGGTGCAGGAAAATCTACCGCGATTGGAATTCTTTGTTCACTCGTGAATAAAACATCGGGAACCGTAAAAGTATTTGGTCATGATTTAGATCACGAATTGCGTGCTGTCAAAGATTGCATTGGTGTTGTTCCACAAGAAATGAATTTTAGTATTTTTGAAAAAGTAAAAGATATTCTCATCAATCAAGCGGGTTATTATGGCATTCCCAGAAAAATAGCAGAAACACGCGCAGAATTTTATTTAAAAAAAATGGGCATTTGGGAAAAACGAGATCAAATTGCATTGCGATTATCAGGTGGAATGAAGCGCCGTTTAATGATTGCACGCGCGCTTATCAATGAGCCGCGATTATTAATTTTAGATGAACCGACAGCCGGTGTTGATATTGAATTACGTCATTCGCTTTGGCAATTTTTAAAAGAACTCAATGAAAAAGGCACAACCATTATTTTAACCACACATTATTTAGAAGAAGCAGAATATCTTTGCAAACATTTAGCGATTATTCATCATGGAAAATTGATTGAGCAATCGAATATGAAAGAACTGGTCAATCGTTTACATGTTCAAACCATTATTTTAGATTTAAAAAATCCATTGTTTGAAACACCTGCGTTGCAAAATTATCCCGTGCACAGAGTCGATGATGTGACGTTAGAAGTTGAAATTAATAAAAACCAATCCATTAATGATTTATATGAAAAATTAAATCAAGCAGGAGTGACAGTGATTGGCATGCGAAATAAAGTGAATCGACTCGAAGAATTATTTGTAAAATTAATTGCAAAAAATAAAGGGACGACTTCTCATGAATAAAAATTTAATTTCATTGCAAACGATTGTGCGAAAAGAAGTTGTTCGTTTTATTCGAATTTGGTCGCAAACATTATTGCCGCCCGCGATTACAATGACACTTTATTTTATTATTTTTGGGAAATTAATCGGCTCACAAATTCATAGCATTCATGATTATTCTTACATGGAATATATTGTTCCAGGATTAGTGATGATGTCGATTATGACAAATGCGTATGCCAATACATCTTCTTCTTTTTTTGGATCCAAATTTAATCGCAGCATTGAAGAAATGTTAGTGTCGTCTATGCCAAGCATCGTTATTCTTTTAGGATTTATGGTGGGTGGTGTGTTGAGAGGATTAGTGGTGGGCGTTGTTGTTGTACTCGTTTCTTTATTTTTTACACATTTAAAAATACAACATCCTGGTTTAGTGTTTATGATTGCATTGTTAGCTGCGATGGTATTTTCACTCGGTGGATTAATTAATGGTATATTTGCAAAAAAATTCGATGATGTTTCTTTTATTCCCACGTTTGTTTTAACGCCGCTGACTTATTTAGGCGGCGTTTTTTATTCGATTAAACAGCTGCCAGAATTTTGGCAAAACATTTCTTTGCTGAACCCTGTGTTAAGTATTGTGGATACATTTCGATTTGGAATTTTAGGAACGTCTGATTTAAATATTTATTATGGACTTTCATTGGTGGTGTCTTTATTTTTTGTATTGTTTTTTTGGTGTTGGTGGTTGCTGAGCAGGGGTGCGGGCGTCAGAACTTAATTTAATTATGTAACAAGTTGTGATATCTTTCTTCGCTATGAGATAAATAAGGCTACAATTTATGCAGCAGCACGATACGAAAAAAATGAAACCTCGCAAACTACACAATTCCATGTTTGCTTTTATGCCACTGATTCCGCATGTGATTGTCATTACACTGGTTGTTGCAGGGTATTATTACATTACGAAACACGAATTATTTCCTGAATGGATTAATTATATTTATTACGCAGTTAAAATTATTATTACACTTGAAATTTTAGCGGCGTCTGCACAAACATTACTTGCGCCGCTTTTAACTATTTTGGGTGGAGCTGCGCTCATTTATCTATCGAAAATGGTTAACCTTGTCATCGCGACATCTGCAGATGGATGGCAATTAATCGTGTTAGGTTTAATTGGATTATTAATTACGATTGTCACTAAATTTTAGAGGGGGATTTTATGGTCAAACAAATGATTGCAATTGTGGTGTTAAGTGTTTTAGTTGTGATGGGAACCCTCTATGCGCAGCAATTATTACACGCATTGTTAGCTGCACATGATTGGATTGCAGAATCGCTTACACAAATATTTTCAGGTGGCGAAGCAGGAAATTTAACACGTCAATTAATCGCATTATTAAGTGTTCCTTTGTTAGTGGGAGTGATTCCGGCAGCGGCTTATTGGATGTTAAAACGCGGGGCGTTTCCGTATTTTATGGAATTTGTTTGGGCGACGTGGCTAGTACAAGCAGCTGCAATAATCATGATGTACAAAGGGTAATCTGTTGTTGTCATCCCGAGGAGTGCTTTTTCGACGAGGGATCTCCATGGAGATCCCTCGACATAAAAAGCATGTCTCGGGATGACGTGCTCAAACCCAATACGAAATTTTTACCATCACTGCTGATGTGATCTTCATTATTTTTTTAATGAAATTCGGCAACACTGCGGCACCTGATTGAATCGCATGATCTCGATGTGCCGCTTCATCTTTTTTCATTTGCTGTAAAATATGAAAACTGCGTTCATCATTTTTAGGTAAATGGTTTAAATGTTTTTCTAAATGCTTAACAACTTGTTGTTCTGTTTCAGCTACAAATCCTAAACTCCATTTGTCGCCAGCACATCCTGCCGCTAAGCCGATTGCAAATGAACCCGCATACCAAAAAGGATTTAAATAACTCGTGTGACTATTTAATTCGATTAAGCGTTGATTGCACCATGCGAGATGGTCATTTTCTTCTAATGCAGCTTGCTGCATTTTTTCTTTTAATTTTTTATCGTGAGAAGAAATAGCTTGCGCGTGATATAACGCTTGCGCACACACTTCACCCGCGTGATTAATTCGCATTAATGCAGCGGAATGTTTTTTTTGTTTATCGGATAAATAAGGATGTGAAATATTTTCTGCGGGATAGTCTCGTTCACTCGAATTATTTTTTCCAGAGAGAGTGCGAATAATTTTATCGAATTCAAGACACGCTTGATCGAGTGAAGAGTACTGTCGTGAAAATTTTTTCATTCTGTTTTCTCAATTTCAAATTGAACACCTTGTGCAAGAGAAAGTGCATGACTGAAATTAATGGTATTAGTTTGACGACGCATATACGATTTCCACGCGTCTGATCCTGCTTCGCGTCCACCACCGCTATCTTTTTCTCCACCAAATGCGCCGCCGATTTCTGCACCAGATGTTCCAATGTTTACATTCACAATTCCGCAATCACTTCCACACGCAGAAAGAAATTGTTCTGCATTAAAAACATTTGGCGTAAAGATAGCAGAAGAAAGTGCAAAGTGGGAACGATTGTGTAGAGCGATAGCGTCATCGAGCGTTTTAAATTTCATGACATAAAGAATGGGTGCAAATGTTTCGCGTTGTACAACGTCCCAATTATTTTCTGCTTCAACGAGTGTGGGTTCCACAAAAAATCCTGGGCGATTGAGTACATTGCCACCAAATAAAATTTTTCCACCGGCTTTTTTAATATCTTCAATGCTTTTTTTGAAATGATCTACAGCTTCTTTATCAATGAGTGGGCCCATTAAATTTTTTTTATCGAGTGGATCACCGATTGTTATTTTTTTGTAAGCAGTGGTGAGAGCAGTAATTAATTTATCGTAAATCGATTCATGAACAATGAGTCGTCGTGTTGTTGTGCAACGTTGTCCTGCTGTTCCCACTGCGCCAAAAAGAATGGCAGGAACAGCGAGTGATAAATCAGCTGCTTTATCGACAATAATTGCATTATTTCCACTGAGCTCTAATAATGTTTTTCCGAGACGTTTAGAAACCATTTCATTAATTTGTCTTCCAACGAGTGTCGATCCTGTAAATGAAATCAGTGGAATGCGAATATCACTCACGAATTTTTTTGCATCTTCATTTTTATCAGTGATCCAAAGTGAAAAAATATTTTTAAATTCAGTTTTTTCTAAAACACTATTACAAATAGTTTGTACTGCAATGGCAGTGAGCGGTGTTTTAGGAGATGGTTTCCAAATAACCGTGTCGCCACAGACAGCTGCAATAAATGCATTCCACGCCCACACAGCAACAGGAAAATTAAATGCAGTAATCACGCCGATCATGCCAAGCGGATGCCATTGTTCCATCATTCTGTGATCAGGACGTTCAGAAGGCATTGTTTTACCGTATAACATGCGTGATTGACCCACAGCAAAATCTGCGATATCAATCATTTCTTGCACTTCGCCATCCCCTTCTTGTTTTGATTTTCCTGTTTCAAGTGAAATTAAATTTCCGAGTGCGTCTTTATTTTTTCGTAATGCATTACCGATTTCGCGAATGATTTCTCCGCGTTGAGGTGCGGGTAATTTTCGCCAATTTAAAAAAGTTTTTTGCGATTCTAAAATAATCATTTCGTAATCACTCAGTGAGGCGCAATAAACAGATGCAATCGGTTCACCTGTTGTGGGATTATAAGAAATAATTTCGTCTGATTTCGTTGAGGTGCTCCATCCGTTCTGCACACCATACGCACCGGAATTTTTATTTTTGAGTTGAAGCGGTTTTAAGATGTCCATATTGTCTCCTTAATGTTTGTCATGCCAGCCGAGCGTTTTTTGCGAGAGGGGTAGCATCCAACCTTTAATTATTAAAGTCACTAGATGCCAGCTAAAAGCATGCTGGCATGACAGCTATTATGCATAATACTGCCCAAATCTATTTTCAGTAAATTCTTTTAATGTAAATTGTTCTTGCTTCACATGCCCTTTATATTTTTTTGGATTTTGCATCACTAAATCTAAAATCGCACACAATGCAGATGCAGTGGTTAATTGAATTGCTGACCACTGTATTTCAGAAATTATTTTCGGATAGAATTTTTTAACATAATTTTCTTCAACAAACTGTCCGTTTTGTTTTCCTGTCACAGACACATAAACTAAAACCACATCTTTTGTTGTTTTAGGAAGTGCGCTTTCTAAAATACGTTTTAGTGTTTCTCTGTCATCATTTAAATTTAAATCATTCATGAGAAAACGCATTTTTTTGCAATGACCCGGATAACGAATGGTTTTGTAATTTAAATTTTTTACGCGATTTAAATAGGTTTTAACTAACGTTCCAATTCCACCGGATGTGTTGAATGCTTCGTAAGTCAATCCATCAATTTCAATTTCTTCAATATCATCGAGCGGAGGAACATTCACTTCTTCACCGTTGCTAATTGCTTGGCAAAAATTTCCGTATTCATTAATTAATCCATCGGTTGACCACGTCAGTGAATATTGCAATGCATTGCTGCTATTTAAAGGTAATGCACCAACTCGTAATTTGACGGAATCCAATTCAGAAAAATTTTTCATAATGTCATTTGCAACTAGGCTAATAAATCCAGGCGCGAGTCCGCATTGTGGAACAAATGTTTTGGAATATTTTTCTGCAAGGTCCGCTTCAGCGGAAGCGGTGCGTGTATCTTCTGTTAAATCAAAATAATTTAAATTAAATTCTTTTGCAAGTTGGCTGACAGACATGTTTCGGTAATAAGGTAAGCAAGAAACAATGGTTTCAATAGAATGATTTTTTAAAAATTGAGAAATTGAAATGGGATCTTCTGCATCGAGTTTAACAAGTTCCAATGAATTTATTTTTTTTAAACGTTGTACGGCGGGGGAATCAATATTCGTATCGGCGAGAAAAATTTTATAATCATTCGAATTTGCGAGTAATAATCCAATCAGTGATCCAATTTTCCCTGCGCCAAATACTAATACGTGGTGCATAAAAACTTCCTTATTTATTTTCTAAAAATTATTTAGGTGCGTATGGATCTTGAAAAGGTGTAGGTCTGGGCGCTCTGCTAGATCCATCTTGAGGCGAATCAGGCGGCGCTTCTTTATTTCCTACACTCATGGGTTCACCACTTAAATTCACAGAACCCGGCGCAAATTCTTTATCTAATTTTGAAAGAGGATCATTTTCCCACTCAGGGTTCTCATCATTCACACCGAATGCATTAATTGCGCCTTCTGTAATCATTGAGCTACATATTCCTGCATATTCACCGGTTAATTTTAAAATCGCTTTCACATCATCGCGCTGTAATAATTCGTCAATTTCATTTCGTGGTCTAGGGGTGGGTGGGAAAGTATTTTTTTGAAAAAGTGATTCATTTATTTCATTCAGTTTTGCTTCAACCAATTTTAATGTGATGCCTGTAATTAAAAGTTGTATGAGTGGAGAATTTCTTGCGAGAGGCGCGTTTTGATTTTTGTTACGCCATTCTTTTTCATCTTCCATTAATTTTTTATGCGCCTCAGGGGAAAGTTTTAATAAGGCATCTTTAAATTTTAAAATAGATGCTTCTGCTTTTTCTGGAGATTGATTTAATAATTTCACCCATTCTGCATCGAGACCCGCAATCAATTTTGGATCCCCTGTTTTTTGACCGACTTTTAACATGATCGCTAAAGAAAGAGGAACTTGATTAGTTGTTTTGAGATTTGAAAGGACACCAGTTAATTCCTTTAACATCTCTTTTTCGTTTGTTACTGCTGGAATCAGCTTGTGTTTTACCATCAAAGCATATTGTTTTGTCAGCGTTTCTAGAAGATCGACAGGCATGATGTTACTCCTCTTTCGGTGTTTTATAAATTATAGCATATTTTTACGACTTCAAAACTAAAAGTGGTATAGTAAGCCGCTGTATAAAAGGAGATTTTTGGGTGTCTCGTATTTTAAAAATAGCGATTCCTGTGCATGTGCGAAAAATATTTGATTATTTGCCGCCCCCTGATTGTGATGTTGAAAAATTACAACCTGGAATGCGTGTGCAAGTTTCTTTTGCGCGACGTGAAGCGATTGGAATTTTAGTGGAAGTTGTTTCAAGTTCAGCTGTTCCTCTACACAAAATAAAATCAGCTACAAAAATAATAGATAATGAATCTCTTTTTTCAAACGATATTTGGCAATTAGCAGTATGGGCAGCGGAGTATTATCATTTTCCTTTAGGTGAAGTGTTATTTGCAGCGTTGCCGACTTTATTGCGACAAGGAAAATTTCCTAAAGAAGAAAAAATAAAAGAAGACGTTGTTGTTGCGCTTTTTTCTCCGCATGTTTTAAATGAAGAACAAAAAAATGCATTTCACGAAATTCAATCTGCAATGAATCAGTTTAAAATATTTTTATTAGCAGGTGTAACAGGCAGTGGAAAAACAGAAGTGTATTTGCAAGCAATCGCAGAATTTTTAAAAAATAAAAAACAAGTTTTAGTATTGGTGCCGGAAATTGGTTTAACACCGCAAACGATTCAACGATTTCAAGAACGTTTTTCAGAAAAAATTATTGCACTGCATTCAGGATTAACAGAAAAACAACGATTAAATGCGTGGGCACTTGCAAAATCAGGCGAAGCAAAAATTGTGATTGGAACACGTTCAGCTATTTTTACGCCTTTTCCTGATTTAGGTTTAATTGTGATTGATGAAGAACATGATCTTTCGTTTAAACAGCAAGAAGGATTTCGTTATCACGCGCGTGATTTAGCCATCAAACGCGCACAACAAAATCAAATTCCGATTGTGTTAGGTTCTGCAACACCTTCGTTAGAAACATTAAATAATGTCAAACAAAATCGTTATCACGAATTAAATTTATCTGTGCGTGCAGGTGCCGCGAGTTTACCTGTATTTCAAATTTTGGATATTCGAAATTTAATTTTAGAAGAAGGATTATCACAGCCATTATTAACAGAAATGAAAATGCATTTAGAAGCAGGCAATCAAGTGATGTTATTTTTAAATCGCCGCGGATTTGCACCTGTTTTAATGTGTCATGCGTGTGGATGGATTGCAATGTGTAAACGATGTGATGCGCGAATGACGTATCATCATCGAGTGAATCAATTGCGTTGTCATCATTGCGAATCAATAAAAAAAATTCCGCAAAAATGTGAAGCGTGTAATTATTCTGAATTACATCCCATTGGATTAGGTACAGAAAAATTAGAAATGATTTTAGAAAAATATTTTCCTGAATATTCTATTGCGCGATTAGATCGTGACACAGTGAAAAAAAAGGGAAAAATAGAAGAATTATTAGATGGCATTCAATCGGGCAAACATCAAATTTTAATTGGGACACAAATGCTCGCGAAAGGACATCATTTTCCGAATGTAACACTCGTTGCAATTATTGATGCCGATGGCGGATTTTTTAGTGCTGATTTTCGTGCGCTTGAACGAATGGGACAATTATTATTGCAAGTCGCAGGCCGAGCAGGGCGTGTCGAAAAACCAGGAAAAGTTTTATTGCAAACACGGCAACCGGAACATCCTTTGTTACATGAGTTATTAAATAAAAATTATTCTTTTTTTGCGAATACGTTATTGAAAGAAAGAGAACAAGCGATTTTACCGCCATTTATTCATTTTGTTTTATTGCGCGCAGAAGCACATCAAAATGATCATGTGATGAATTTTTTAGAACAAATTAAAAATGCAATTTCAAAAATCTCTTCTGGAATAAAAATTTTAGGACCTATCCCTTCACCCATGCAAAAACGCGCCGGATTTTTTCGTGGACAATTATTGTTGCAATCGAAACAGCGTGCTGTGTTACAAAATTTTTTACGAAATGCCGTTCCGCAAATTGAATTGTTATCTGAAAAAAAGCGGGTGAGATGGTCTTTAGATGTGGATCCGGTGGAAATGTTTTAGAGTATTTTTTGCATGGGGGGAGGGTCAGGGAAGGGGGCTTTGATTGACCCTCCGCGCATCTTTGCTATACTTCTCCGCTCTTTATGCCGGGGTGGTGGAACTGGTAGACGCGCCGGATTCAAAATCCGGTGGTGGCAACACCGTGTCGGTTCGATTCCGACCCTCGGTACCAATTAAGAAATTCTTCTTGTCATGCCAGCCGAGCGCTTTTTGCGAGAGGTGGCATCCAGTGTCTTTTGTAAATTTTATTTTTCAGAAAATATTTTTTAATTTATTTAAAAGATGATCACGTTTAAAAATAATTTACACAATTTAAAAGATGACCCCAGAAAATTTTTTCTGCATGATAATATTTTACAAATGTCCCGGTGGCGCAGATGGATAGCGCAGCCCCCTCCTAAGGGGCAGGTCGGCGGTTCGAATCCGCCTCGGGACGCCAAAGTAAAAAGGGTTTATTTCTAAGCGGGATTTGTAATAAGAGCCACTATAGTATATACTTTTAAATATATACTAGAGGTGTCCCATGAAAATAGCCAAACTATTCCAAAACGGTCAGAGTCAAGCTGTCAGATTACCTAAAGAATTTCGCATTCAAGGCAAAGAAGTTTTTGTGAAAAAAATCGGTATGATCGTGATATTAATTCCCAAAAATAATCCTTGGCAGCCTTTTCTAAATAGCTTGAAAAATATAAGCGATGATTTCATGAAAGAACGAGAACAACCTAAACAACAAAAACGTGAAGATTTATTTCCATGAAATATATATTAGATACCAACATTTGTATTTATATTATTAAAAAACATCCTGACAGCGTGTTAAAAAAATTAACTCAGCACAAAATAAATGAGCTTTGTATTTCATCTATTACTTGTGCCGAATTAAATTTCGGAGTTGAAAATAGTCAACATCCCAATAGAAATCGCGAAGTGATAGAAACATTTATTTTGCCCCTCAATATTGTTGATTTTGATTATATGGCAGCAAAACATTATGGTGAAATTAGAGCTGCCTTGCAGAAGCAAGGAAAAACGATTGGTCCATTAGATATGTTAATTGCAGCACACGCGAGAAGCTTAAATTTAATTTTAGTGACTAATAATAAGAAAGAATTTGAAAGAGTGCCTCATCTCAAAGTCATTAACTGGGTGTAAGGATCATTTCGGGACGCCAGAAATAATTCAATGGATCAAACTATGCAAAATTACGATGTGATTATTGTAGGCGGAGGTCCTACTGGCGTTGCGTTAGGAATAGAATTGGGTCTCAACAATATTAATACATTAATACTTGAAAAACATATGACGCCATTGTTATCTCCTCGCGCGCAATCTCTGAATGCAAGATCAATGGAATTTTTCATGCGTTGGGGATTAGCGGAAGATTTAAAAGAAAAACAATTATTGCCGCCAGATTTTCCTGTGAGAGGTATTTGGTGTTCTAAATTAAATGGTAAAACGTATGCGATGAGCAGTTCAAATGAACAATTAAATGATGATATTTCGCCACAGCGTGGGGTGCGAATTCCTTTATGGTTAACAGAAGAAGTGTTACGTAAGCGACTTAATGATTTTCCAACCGTAACATTTTTAAAGCAGCAGGCTGTTGTTGATGTTCGATTTGAAAAAAATAATGTTTTAGTGACAGCTAAAAATAATTTAAATGAAACAAAAGAATTTCAAGCGAACTATGTTGTTGCGTGTGATGGTGCAAATAGTATTACTCGAAAAAAAATTGATATTGAATTTGAAGTGCTTGCTCCACCGCAACGCGTGATTAATATTATGTTTGAATCGCGCGAATTAGAAAAATTAATTACAGTGGATAAAGGATTTTTATTTTATTTATTGGAAAGTGAAAATCCTGGAGTCATTGGTCCTGTCGATCTTTCGCGTGGCTTGTGGTTCGCGCAAGTGAGAGAGAATAGTGCTGCTGAAACCATCGATCAAGTTGATCTTGAATCTTTATTAAATAATATGGCGGGATTTTCTTTTAATAAAAAAATTGTTCAAGCACATTTTTGGAATATGCATATTCAGCTTGCGAAACATTTTTCTAAAAATAATCGTGTGTTTTTAGTGGGAGATAGCGCGCATGCGTTTGTGCCGACAGGTGGATTTGGATTGAATACAGGATTGGGTGATGTGGTGAATTTAGGCTGGAAATTAGCTGCTGTTATTAAGCGTACCGCGAATTCTGATTTATTAGAAACCTATGAACAAGAAAGATATTCTGTTTGTTTAAATAATCTTAAAGCGGCACAAAAAAATGCGGATGATTTGATGGAGGTACGAAAAAAATATAATCCCAGTCAAGATCCGGAAGGATTCGCTACAGCTAACGCAGCGCTTGCTAAGCAATTTGCTTATTCATTAGGAACAACCATGGGATATGCTTATTTTAATTCCGCATTAACGGTATTACAAAAAGAACAATCTACTGCACCGATGAATCAATTTGTTTATCAACCTGTCGTAGCGCCGGGATATTTTTTACCGCATTGTTGGGTTGAAAAAAATAAATCGATTTATGATGTGCTTTCACCAACATGTTGGACGCTCATTATTTCAGGAGAAAATATTCCTGAACAATGGCGAGAAAGGTTTGAAAGTTTTCATTTCGTTTTGGAAATTTTGCATGTGCATAATATAAATTATCCTTTTAAATATATTTTAATTCGACCCGATTGGCATGTTGCGTTTGTGAGTAATGAATTAAATGATAATTATTTTAGTTATCTCAAATGCCTGGTGCTTTAAAAGCATTCTCAGTGGCATGGGGTTTTTCATTGAGATGCTTTTAAGCAGAGCAGGTTACGTGGGGGATTATAAATTTCTTTTTTGGATTTTCAATATTGTATAAATACAATAAGAAATTTAGTGTGTTAAATCCATTTTTCTTTTTGTAATCGCTCTATTGCGATACAAATATGATTTGGTTTCATCGCATTTTTTTTATGTTTGTTCCATGATTGAATTTTTTTAATAATTTCTTCTTTGTTATCTGGTGAAATAGATTCATGTTTTACTATCCAGTGAACTGTTGCAAGTAATTCCATTCCTAGAGGAGATTCAAATCCAATAATAAGATTTTTTACTTGATTGAGATGAGTATTGTATTTATCGAAAGAAGAATGGCTTTGAAGGAATTTTTCTGCCTCTTCTAAAGCTTGAGGCAAAATTTGAATAGGTGTAGAAGGATTATTTTTTCCTTCGCCAAATCCAATCGTAAAATGCCCTTCAAATCTTGAAAGCACATGTCTTACATTATCTGCGTAAGGACCATAATGGTATTTAGTGAAATTAAGTTTTAAAGGCTGCCCAGCTTCTTGTAAAAAATAAAGTAATTTTTGTATTTCAAGTAAAGTAAGTTCATAACCTAAGACACAATATTGTTTTAATAATTTTAATACAATAGCTCGTTCAATTGTCATCTGTGGATGTTGAGTGAGATTAAGCATTCGAGACGATTCAGGAGCGGCTTGTGGAGGATATAAAAAAACTTTTACATCGGGAATTTCTACAAATGCAGATTTAATAAGAGGAAATACAGTTTCCCATTTTAAGCCACCTTGCCCACAACCTAAAGCAGGTATAGCGATAGAATAAATTTTATGCTTTTTTATTGCTTCAATTAATGAAGGTAATCCTTTTTTAATATATTCAATTTTGGAAGGTTTTTTCCAATCATCTTTTGTTGGAAAATTAATAATGAAACGATGATTTTTGGTATTTGATTGTTCATATACATGAACTTTCCCAATCTGTATTTTTCCAGCATCACAAGCTTTTTTGTAATCGTTAAATAAATTAGGAAATGCTTTTTTGAATTGCAATGCAATTCCTTTTCCCATAATACCTTTTGTGTTAACAGTATTAACAAGAGCTTCGACATTTGCTTCTAATATATTGCCTTTAGTTAAGTGCATTATGAGAGCCCTCTTCTTGAATAATACCATCTCTTCTCTACTGTTACCGGTATCTTACATGAATATTGAGCTAAAATGGACTCGATATATTTTTTTTGTTCTTGGCTGTGTACCCCAATTTTTTCCACCTCTTCCAAGGAAAATGAATGATGAATTAAAAATTCTGCTTGTTTTCTGCGCATTCTGTCATTATCTTCCAGAGTATTATGCCATTGCCAATCAGTAATAAGTGTCCAATCAATTTTATTTAATTCTTTAAAATCATTATAAAATTCAGTTAAGCTATCCACTCCGTGTCCATCAGTAAAACACCAGGAATATTTCGATTGGTTTACTATTTTTTCTATTGATGAAACAAAATAAATAATATTAGATTGTGTTGTTAAATCATTTGTAACTCCTCCTTTATAAATAGCACAAAGCATAGGAGAGCGATTACAAAAATAAAAAGGAACATAATCAGCTAAGACTCCTTTTGCGGCAGTACGAACAGAAGTGGTGAATCTGCGTTGCTTTAAATGTTCATATGCTATGTTTTCAGTTTTATATTTTCGTTTAATACGTTCAGCGTCACACCATAATGTATTATCCTTCAGAATATTTTCTAAATTATTAATGTGAGTAATATGATAGATGGGTTTATTTTTTATCATGGTTTTTATTTTTCATTTTTAAATTTAATAAAAAGGATTATAAATTTCTTTTTTTAGGGTTTCAATATTGTATAAATACAACTTTTTTATTTTTGATTAATTTTACAAAATACTAAAAATTATTTAGTCAGTATTTATTTTTAAGATGAATATAATTGTGCAGCAAGCTGCTGCACAAATGCAGTTTCAATGTTAATTAATAATAAAGATAATTATGATTTTGAATTTCTTTCGTGACATTAAAAAATAATGACAGAACTGAAGATAAAATTCGTATCTTCATAAAATGACAAAGGCCTCCGAAGAGGCCTGGACTCAGCACCAACAAGATTGTCATCTCTCGTTGGGCTGGCTGTACTGGGCGGACCTTTGTACAGTCTCGAATGCCTGATGCTTAAAGCAGAGCAGGTTACATACGCAATTATAGAGTTTTTTATTTAAAGTTCAATATTGTATTTATACAAGTTGAGCTAATTTTCCTAGATTGAGACCATGCAAAACGCACTGATAAATTTGCTTCATTTGATCTCGACCTAATCGGTTAGTGAAATATAATCTTTTTCCATCAGAATTTTTTTTGCCAAGTAAAATAAGATTGAGTCTGTGAAATCCAACGGTATATATCATGTGCCTTTAAGCCAACTATCTTCAGTTTGAAATATTCCCACCATGGGCATAGATTGTTTTGGAATTTTATAATGATAAGGTTGAAGTGGTTGAGGTTCTGTTGTGCTGAGTGGTGCTATGGTAACTAAATTGGCGCGTCCTTGAATCGCTCCTGTTAATACTACAATCGGGCGTTTGCTTTTTACCATTTCAGGTTCTTTGAAACCTGGAGAAAAATCACATAATAAAATTTGTCCAGGTTTGGGATGGAAAAGAATGGACATTTTATATTCCTTTTAAGTAGTGATTATAATTTTTTATATTTGTATTAGAGTTTTTGTCATCGATAGTAGTTATCCGGAAATCCCGGATAACTGAATATTTTTGTAATTTCTTGCTGGAATGAAATTATAAATTTTTTTAGTAGTGTTTCAATATTGTATAAATACAACTTTATAATGTTGTGTTTTAAAGATAATTGGTCAACAGGCTGTTGACCAATTTCATATTCATTTTTTATAAATTAAATTTTCCATGCATTGATTGAAATTTTTTTAATTTAACATTGGCACCCAAGATGACTGAGTGGGTGCCAATGTTAAATTAAGAATTTAATCTATTTCGAAATGCGACAATATTAGAATGAATTAGCGAGAAGATTTTATTATTGAGAATTGATATTCAGTGATATTTAACCCATACTTTGCGGTCATTTAATAAAGTGAAATTAAGGAAGATATTATGTCGCAACTAATAAAAGTTATGATGAATTTGACGGAGCGAGATTTTGAGAATGCTGAAAAAATCACTGAACAACTTCGTGTTCATAATAAAGCGGAAGCAGTTAGTGCTGCGCTTAGCATTTCTTCTTTTTTGGGGGAAATGTTGCAGGGTGATAAAGAACTTATTGTTCGAGATAGAAAAGGTGGGATGGAGAAAATAATTATTCCAGGATTGACGGGAGCGTACTAAAGAAGTACCCCAAGCTTGGGCTCTTGTCATAGTCGGTGTGCTGGGAGTTTGTTTATACATTCGAAATAGTTCTCTTAGATTAATTTGATTTTGAATTAAAATGGATGAAATAAATATGATGCAATTTGCATTCCCTATAGTTCCTTTTGTAAGAAAATTATGGTCATTTTTTCCTGATGTCTGGAATTACATTACTCGTCCAAAAATTTTAGTTGAACTTAAACGTAGATCTTTTCAATTTAAATCTGAAGATGGAGAGCATGTGTATGAAATCCCTGTTATTACTTTTCATAATAAAAGCAAATCAGAAATTAAAATTAAAGCAAATAAGATATGGATAAATAATGAGTCATACATGTGTTATGCGCAATCTGGCAATATTAATCCTGACGCAGATGAAAAACTGGCAAATGCATATCCTAGCTTGGTAAGTAAATTTTATCGTGATAACTGGTGGGATATCATGCAAGGAGAGATGCATCTCATAGTTCCGCCCAATACTGAGAGATTGTTTCCTTTTAAACTTATTGGATCGAGTCTTACCCATCTTAATTCTAGTAAAAAAAATTCAAAGTTATTTTTCAGTAAAAATAAAATTAGTTTTACTGTGAGTATAGATGGAAAAATTTATGAATATGGATTAAATCGAGAAACTTGTCATGCAACATATGTGAATTATTTAGCATCATATACTGCCCGACAAGGGCATTGAATTTTTATAATTTTTCTATAAATTATGTTTCTCATACCAAGAGGGTGCGCTTTCTTGGGCTCAGTTAGCCAGTGCTGCTGGGTTTTTATTTTTTAAGGATTCCCATGCTCAGTGAATTGCTATCTAAACTAACTCCAATGGAATGGGTAACAGTGATTATTTCTGTATTAGCATTTATAGTTTCTTATTTATCATTTCAGTATTCAAGAAAAGCATTTGCGTTATCGTTGTTTGATAAGCGATATAAGGTATTTTACAATTTTACAATTCTTGTAAGTAAGTTGGCATTAGAGTTTAATGAAAAATCTCTTTCAGATTGCTTGCAGCAAATAAAGATTTTATTATGGGAGGCGCGATATATTTTTGGTGGCGATGTGTGTAATTTGCTTGATGATATTAAAAAACACATTGCTGGATCTATAACATATTTTATTGTTGCAGATAGAATGGCGAATAGGCAGCAGCGTGAAGATTATGAGGAGCTTCATAAATATAAAGTTGAACATTATGATCCAATTCGTTCGTTGTTGGGAATACTTCTTGGCGATGATAAATCATCCAATCTAAATTTTTATTTTAATAAATATTTATATGATAAAAGTTTTAAAAAGCCACTACATCAAGAGTGTAGTTTTTAGGAGATATAAATGATTTATTCGAAACTTTTCTAAAATACCACATCCACTCCAAACGTCATCGTACTTTCCCCAGTCGAATTTCCCAATCCACGTTGGATATTTCTAAATGATCCATAATATTGGTCACGCTCGAATGCAGCGAAAATATTTAAGCCGGGCATTATGCGATAAAAAGGTTTCACGACATATTGCATTTGGTTTAAACCATTTCCAATTGTAGCGCGCGGAATTTTTTGAGTGGCTAAGATACTTCGTATACTTAAACCAAGAAAAAAATTATTTGTAATTTGTGTGTCGCGAGAAAATTCGGCGTCGAATTTTAAGCTGCCGCTGTAAAAATATCCGCGAAGATCAGTATCGATAAAATAAGGTAAAACACCTTCTAATCCAATGCCCGGTTGGAAATAAGGAGTAGAGGCAGGGCGATAGAAATAATTTACGCCGCCTTTCACAGCCCAGAATTGATTGAGTAAATGCCAATAAAAAATATCGAGATCTGCATTCTCAACTTTTCCTTTTTTTATTTCTGCATCATTTGTAAATAATTCTAATTTATTGTAATCACTTCCATACAAACCTTTAAAAGTAATTTTCTGAATATTCGTCGCAGGATTAATTCCGACATGTAAAAAATTCGCAAACCAAATACCTTCAGGATGCGCCATCGGATGTTTTGCTAACAATGATGCAGCTACCGTTTTTTCATTCACGCGAACAATTTCGCGATTTTTATACGGTGTTTTTTCAATTATTTTTTCAGAGGGAACAAATTCCATTAAAGAAGAATATCGAATTGTTCGCGCCATCCCTGACATCATGTGATAAAGCAAATGACAATGAAAAATCCATTGCCCACTCGCATCAGTATCGACATCCGCTGTGATTGTTGCGCCGGGTGGAACATCGATTGTATGCAGCAAAGGATCGTACGCATTATTTCCTTTTCGCAAAATAAACCAATGTCCGTGAATATGCATGGGATGATGCATCATCGATGTATTTGTGAAAACAAATCGATAACGTTTTCCAGGTTGTAAAATAATCGGATGCGCTTTGTGTTCGGGGACACCATTAATAAACCAAATATATCGGCCCATATAGCCAAATAATTCCATCTTAATCACATCGGCGATTGGTTTATTCGGATCATTTGTTTTTACAGCTGCGATGACGTTTTTATATTTTGTATTTTCTGAAGTGTTATAAGAATTATTCGGTGGAGAAATAGAATCGCCAATCACAGAAGGTTCTGTTGGCATGTTCATAGAATGATTCATCATGCTGTGATTCATTTGCATGTTATCACTCATTTTCATTCCATGATCCATTTTCATTTCATGCGACATTTTATTTTCAGAAATTTTATTTTCAGGAAGCGATCCGCGAATCATATTCCCCATCATCGTTGACATCATTGTTCTTGTGACAGGAAGCGGCTCTGGAAAACGCGCAACAGATTTATAATTTACATTTTGATTGGGTGAAGTCATTAATGCGCCGTAAGCTGCGCCCACTGTATCAATTGATTCCGCATAAATAATCGCGGGATTATCTTTTTTAATTTTAATTAACACATCATAAGTTTCACCCGGCGCGATTGTAAAATCATTTACAGAAAAAGGTTTTACATCATTTCCTTCAACATGCACCACTTGCATTGTCGTGTCAGGAATTTTCACATGAAAAATTGTGCTGCCGCCTGCGCCGATAAAACGTAAACGTACAATGTCTCCCACTTTTACTAATGCAGTCCAAGGACGAGAAATTGGTTGACCATTTAATAAAAATCCATCGTAAGCAACATCACTAAAATCATAAAGACTCATTCGCATTTGCTGCATCATTTTATAATCATCAAAAAGTTGCGCGCGTTCAGCAGCGGATGCCTTTCGATAATCATGAATAAATTTTTGCAATGAAGGTTGTAAAGGAAAATTCGGAGAATAATAATCACCTTCTTTTTTTAAATTCGCGAGAATTTTTTCAGGATGGGTGTTACTCCAGTCCGATAAAACAATTGTGAAATCTTTATTGTATCGATACAAAGGTTTTTTGATCGGATCAATAATGAATGCGCCGTATAATCCTTGCTGTTCTTGTAATCCTGCATGCGCGTGATACCAATACGTTCCTGATTGATACAATTTAAATTGGTAATGAAATTCACCGCCCGGTGGAATTCCTTTTTGACTAATTCCTAATACACCATCCATTTGCCACGGTACTAATAATCCATGCCAATGGAGTGCAGTTTCTTTATCCAAATTATTTCGCACATTAATTGTAACGGTATCGCCTTCTTTAAAATGCAATAAAGGTGCTGGAATTTGATTATTAACAGCAATCGCTTCACTCATCGAGCCCGCGAAATTAACTTTTTTATAATCCACTGTTAAATTCACGACGCGATGAGCAGCGAATGCATTTGAGAATGCAAAAATAATAATAAGAATAAGCCATTTTTTCATCGGCGCATTTTAGCAACTTTTTGTATTTAATCCTACTGTTTGCATTGCGCGTGAAATAGCTGTTGTATCATCACCTAATTCTTTTGCTGCATCCATCACGCCACAGGCTGCTTCAATAAATGTTGTGCTGGGTGTCCAATAATATCGATTCGCTTGCACCATCACATCAAATGCTTTTTTGGTATTCCATCCATTCGACGTTGCAAGTGTGTAAAAAACTTTATTAAAAATTCCACTGCTGTAATGCACTTCTAATCCAGGATAATAATCTTTTACATTATCAATTGAACACATTGTATTTTTCGGCAATCCCATACAATCTAATGTTGGATCATCCAAATAACGCAATGCATTATTTCCTTTCATCACCTCAAAACCAATTTGCCAATTATTTTTTTGTGTGGCGAAATAATCAGCTGCTTCGGCTGCCATATCTGAAAAAGATTCGTTTAATCCGCCAGATTCATTTGTATAAATTAAACCAGAATGTTTTGCAGTAAATCCATGACTCATTTCATGTGCTGCAATTCCAATCGATGTGAGTGGAAAAAAAATATCGCCGCCGTCACCAAATACCATTTGATTATTTTCTTCATCGTAATAGGCATTTTCCATATTCGCGTGAATGTACATTTCTAAATTTAAAGTTTTACCTTTTTCATCTGTTAAAACAGGTGTTTTATACCAAGTTTGATAAAGTGAAGCGACTGTAATTCCTCCGATGAATGCATCATTGCCAGGAGAATATGCTTGATTGGTTGCGCCGAGTTCGCCATCCCAATACACATGATAAGTAGAATCTTGTTGGTTGCATTTATATTGAATTATTTTTTTTGTGTTTGCATCTTTCACAAAAACATTTTGATTTTTAGAAGTTAATAGACATGATTTTTTTTTGTATCATCACGTTCAACAGAAAAACTTGGAAAAGTTTTTTTACCAATTTTTTGATTGCCACCAAATCCACCGCCAAGATCGGCATGCGTCGTTTTTAAATCATTCCATTCTTGATAAACAGAAAAATTAGCTGCATCTAAAATGTAAGTAGGTTTTTCTAATAATACATTTTGATTTTCAATTAGAAGTTGAATGAAATAAGCCCAGTGTGCTTTTTTATTTTGATCAACAAATATTAAAAGTTGATCGTTAGTTTTAGAAAAAATCGGCGCTCTTTTATTTTTCTGTGTGTAAATTGAAATGGCATGTTGTAACGCATTTTTTCGTTGGGAAGGATTAGAAAAATTGGCGGGAGGATTATTTAAATCACTCGATAAATCTTGATAAATTATTCCATTCATTTTTGGTTTATTCGCAGCAAGTGATTTGTTATTAGAAGTGTGTGTAATCGCAGTGGCGCCCCATACAGGATAGCCGTGATACAGCTGATTAAATTTCGTGTGGGTTATTTGATTCGCATCTGTTTCTGTTTCAGTTTTTTGAAGTGAGGAGAAAGATGGCGAGAGTGATTGCAAAAAATTGGTAGATTGATGTCGCAAATTAATTTCAGTTGCAGCAAAGGAAATGTTTGCAAAAATAAATAATAAAATAATGAAAAAGTTTTTCATGGGTTTTTTCTCCAGGTAAGGTTTTGTGTTAAAGAGATTTTTAACGCGGATTTTTGTTTCGCGCTTTCAGCGCTTAAAACATGTATATTTATCGTTACCTAGGGTTCGCGCAAAAAGCGCGCGACCCCTAGGCTAGGCTGAAAACTTTCAGTTTTCAGCTTGCAGGCTTTCAGCCTGCACACTGCAAAAATCTATTTTTTTATAAAAACATAAAAATATTTTTTATAAATTTATTTTTGATTTTGCTTTTATAGGAAAATAGATTTTTGCAGTGTGCAGACCGAAGGTCTGCAAGCCGACGTTTTTTGTCGGCCTAGCCTAGGGTTAAGGGCGCGTGCTTTTCGCGCCCGCAACCCTAGGTAAAATGAAACATAAAGTGAATGAAGCGCTGAAAGCGCGCAACAAAAAAATCGCGGGTTAAATTTTTTACGAAAATATTTTATTTCTCACGAGTGACTTCAAGCAGATGAATACGACGGTTGTCACTGTGCAGTACTTTGAACTTATAATTTTCAATTGTCAATGACTCTCCGCGTTTTGGTAAATGTCCAAATTCTTTTGCGATTAATCCACCCATCGTATCTAATTCTTCATCATTAAATTCTGTTTTAAAATAATCATTGAATTGATTAATCGGCGCGTACGCTTTCACGATAAAAATATTTTTGCTAAGTTTTTTGATGAAATCATCTTCATCAATATCATATTCATCTTCAATGTCACCGACAATTTGTTCCAATACATCTTCAATTGTAATAAGGCCAGAAACATGTCCGTATTCATCAATTACAATAGCCATGTGATTTCGATTCACGCGGAATTCTCGCAATAAAATATCAAGACGTTTGCTTTGCGGAACAAAAATAGCAGGACGTAAAATATGCGTAATATTAAATTCAGTGGGCTGATTCGAAAAATAAAAACGCAATAAATCTTTCGCAAGTAAAATTCCAACGACATCATTATTTGTTGTATCTTGCACAGGAAAACGTGAGTGACCTGATTCAATGACCAGCGGAAGAATTTCTTCGATGGTATGCTCACGATCAATCATAATCATTTTTGATTTTGGAATCATGACTTCACGCACTTGCATTTCAGACACTTGTAGCACGCTTTCAATCATATTTAATATTTCACGACTTAAAATATTACGTTCTTCTGCATCACGTAACACTGTCATTAGCTGTTCACGATCTTGTGGTTCGCGGATGAGTAAATTACTTAAACGTTCTAACCATGATTTTGGAGTAGCATCATCGTGAGAAATATTATTTTTCTTTTTTCTCTTCATAAGGGTTTTTATATCCTAATTTTTTCAATAAACGAATTTCGAGTTTTTCCATTATTTCTGCTTCATGGTTTTTTTCATGATCGTATCCTAATAAATGAAGCGTTCCGTGGATGACCATGTGTGCCCAATGCGCGGAAAGATTTTTCTTTTGATTTTTTGCTTCTTCTTCCACAATTTCTGAGCAGATGACAATATCACCTAATGGTGGAATCTCCAATAAAATTCCTTTTGGTAATTCCATCGGAAAAGAGAGCACATTAGTTGACTTTAATTTATTTCTGTAAGTGGAATTTAATTTTTTTATTTCTTTTTCATTCACGATACGAATCGTGAGTTCTGCATTTTTAATTTGTTTTTTTAATGCGTGTGTTGCCCACATTTTTAATTTTTTATGCGTAGGCGCTTTTGTTTTGCGATTAATATGTTGAACAGTAATCTGATACATTATTTACTCGAGGAGTTTTTATTAAGATGTTGTTCGTAAGCTTGCACAATACTTTGTACTAAAGGATGTCGCACCACATCGCTTGCTTGAAATTGAGTAATACTAATTCCTTCTATTTCTTTTAATACGTCTAATGCATGAACGAGTCCAGAATCTTTTCGATTATTTAAATCAATTTGTGTGGTGTCACCGGTAATCACGGCTTTTGAATTAAATCCAATTCGAGTGAGGAACATTTTCATTTGTTCGATCGTTGTATTTTGTCCTTCATCTAAAATAATAAATGAATCATTGAGTGATCGACCGCGCATGTAAGCAAGTGGAGCCAGTTCAATGATATCGTGTTCAATTAAGTGTGCCACTTTATCAATGCCTAACATTTCATACAATGCATCATATAAAGGACGTAAATAAGGATGTACTTTTTGTGCTAAATCACCCGGTAAAAACCCTAATTTTTCGCCGGCTTCTACAATGGGGCGAACTAAAATAATTCGACTGACGCGTTCTGCTTCAAGTGCTTGCACAGCACATGCCACAGCAAGATATGTTTTTCCTGTTCCAGCAGGACCAATTCCAAAATTAATATCATGTTGTTGAATGTTTCGAATGTAATGAATTTGATTTTCTCCGCGTGCAACAATATTACTGCGTCGAAGATGAATGTCCATACGATGGCTCGCTTTATCTTTATCAGGTTGAGTTTGTAAACTTTTTATATGTAAGTGAACATGTTTAGGCGCTAACATCCGAACTGTTTCGGTTTCATCATATAAATCCGTTAATGTTTTAACCGCTTGTTTCACAGCTGTCACTTCACCGCTAATTGAAAAAGTATAACCACGTTGTTTAATGTCGACACTTAAACGATTTTCAATGAGGTGAAGGTGTTCATCGCAGCGGCCACAGAGTCCGAGAAGACGTTTATTGTCTTCAGGTGAGAGAGTTAATGTTTGTGAGTAGCGGGTCGTTTCCAAAGGGTTTTATTCCCTCCTTTCATAGTCTCTTACTTGAAGTATAGCGTATTTTTGTTTTAAAGATAAAGATTGAAAGTAATAACTATATGAATAATTTTTGTTTAAATCCTATAGGATTTTACTTCATTTTTTGTGGGGTTTTGTCCCGCGGTGATGTGGCGATAGTGTATAATGTTGCTTAAGTAACCATATAAAACGAGGGGTCACATGGCAGCGTCAGGGCAGGGTAGTGATGATAAAGATAAAAAAGATGAAAAAATTACTGCGGTAAAAATGGGTGGTTTTGCGTTAGATGAAAAAGATGCGGCTTTGTTTAAAGAGAAATTTCCTCAGGGTGGAATTTATCTTTCTTTTTCTGATCGTTATCTTGTTGCGATACCAAAAAATGGTTTGGAAGGATTTGTTGTTGTCATTGATTGCCAACTTAAAAAAATTATTTTTGCAGATGAAGTAGAAAAATCTAAAAAAATTGTGCTTGGATTATTGCGAGTTTCAAATTCATTGTGTGGATTAATAGAAGTAAGTGGAACAAGTGGTAGTAGTAATGCGCAATTAATACGAGTAGAGAGAGTTTTTTTATTTAACCCCGCTGATCCCGCAAAATCAAAAAGAATTTTACCGTTGTCTTTTGATTCATTTATTCCTACAGATACATTTCAAATTCTTTCTTTTCCTCAAGATGAAAATGTTTTTGCGATTAATGGAAAGGATTGTTGTTGGATTTTAAATGCAAAAACAAATCAATTTTCGATAGTAAAAGATTATTCAGAATGTGGGTCTATAGAAGGAAGAATTCCTGGTCAAATTGCAATAAATGCAAAAGGACAATTGATAGTTCTCTCTGTTGAACATACGAGGGGAAGCAGAAATACAGGTGAAGGAGAACGAGATGTTAAAGAAATATATGAAATTAATTTTTCAAAAATGACATTCGATTGTATCTATCGAACAAATGGTAGACGGGATGATGTGGCAACGAGAAGTATTTTGGATTTTAGTATTCCGCCAACGAATGATGATTATTTTCTTGTAAGACACATCGATATTCGTGTAGGTCCTCCAATTAGAGCTTTTGAGGGACGTTCCCCTATTTTAGCTCAATTAAATCATGTTCATTTGTCGGAAGGAAATATGGGTTGGTTATCAGATGGTAGCTTGTGGCATGAATGGGGTGATCGACGTTATCAAGTGAGTATAGAAGGTAGTAATCTTGTTCCTCAACAAATCGATTTTCCTGTTTCTAATAGAGCATCAACAGTGATTGATCCTGAAGGAAGTATTTTTGTTGTTGATACTGCTGCGAATTCTTTCACAATAAATTCTTATCAACTCCCTAGCATGCTGGCATTTAAAAAGAGATTTCAATCTTTCGATGAAAAAAATCAAGATCGTATTGCATATCCCTCACAACGAGAATTTTTTAATTTTCTTGTAAATAATAGTAGTCATTTATTTCCTAAAGACATGTTAAAAATTATTGTGCTTTATGTAGTTGAAGTTTCTTATTCAGAAAAATTAGTTCAATTTCTGCAATCACATATTCCATTTTTAAAAGGAATGGATCCAGAAACGCCAGAACAAATACATTCTTTATTTTCAAGTCTTGAACAGAAAATTCGTAATTATCAACAAGGACTCACTGTATCATCAAAAATTTTTAGTTTAGATGAATCGATTGTACAGCAAAAAAGAGCCTTAGAATTTCTAATCGCAATTTTGCCTGATGAAAAAAAATCTTGGCATGAGTGTGTGAAAGCTGTTTTATTATCATCGCAATTAGGAAATGCATTAAGAGATATTGCAAAATCAAAATTGATTCCTGCGATCCAAAGAGAAGTTGAGAGAATAGATGATGATGCGAAAAAAACAAAAGGAGCTGCAGCAACAGCAGTAACCACCAAACAAAAACCTCCTAAATAATTTTTCACAATTCCGTCTTTGCA